>DASUPA010000138.1:0-21762 GCA_036276335.1 Candidatus Methylomirabilota bacterium
AGTACGCCTCCGCCCGCCCGACCGTCGCCGAGTGAAGTTCGACCTCGCCATCCTCGCCAGCGAGCCGCTGCCGGCGGTCGTGCGCCAGGTGCAGCTGGCCGAGCGCCTCGGGTACGACACGGCGTGGATCACCGACACGCATCTCGTCTGCCGGGAGCTCTGGGTGACCCTCGCCGCCTGCGCGGCGGCCACGTCGCGCATCCGTCTGGGCCCCGGCGTGACGGTGCCGCACTCGCGCCACGTGTCCGTCACCGCCAGCGCGGCCGCCTCGCTCCACGAGCTGGCGCCCGGCCGGGTCGTCGTCGGGATCGGCACCGGGGGCAGCAGCGCGCAGACCATGGGCCTGCGGCTGGAGCAGGTCGGCCGCGTCGCCGCGCTCGAGACGATGGCAACCTCGCTCCGCCGACTCCTCGCGGGCGAGCGCGTGCGCTTCGAGACCGGCATCGACGGCCGGCTGGCGTGGCTGGACGGGCCGCGCGCGATCCCGCTCTATCTCGCCGGCTCGGGGCCGCGGATGCTCGAGGCGGCCGGCCGCCTCGGCGACGGCGCCATCGTCTACGCGACCGTGCGGCCCGAGGTGCTGGGGCCGGCGCTCGAGCGCGTCCGCCAGGGCGCCCGCGAGCGCGGCCGCGACCTGGACGACCTCGACGTCGCGCTGTGGGCGCCGATGTCGATTGGCCGCGACCGCGCCCTGGCGCGCGACCACGCCCGCGGCCGCGTCGCGTCCGCGTGCCGGCATCCGCTGCCGGTGCGCCTCGCCGACGAGGACGAGGCGGCGATGCGCCGCGTGCGCGAGGCCTACGACGCCTACCAGCACGCCACGGCAGGATCGCAGCACCGCACGCTGGTTCCCGACCGGCTCGTGGACCTCATGGCATTGGCCGGCACCCCGGACGACGTACGCGAGCAGGTGGCGCGCCTGCGCGGCGTGCGCGGGCTGTCGCGGGTCATCGTCTTCCCGCAGGTTCCCGACCCCGGCTTCAGTGCCCGCGAGACGATCCTCACCATGTTCGCGGACGAGGTCATGGCGCACGTCCAGTGAGTCGGTGGCACATCGCTTGATGACTCCTGCCGGCATGCGAAGGTTGATGGCCGCGGCGGGGCTGGCCGTGCTGGCGTCGGGATGCGCGACCTATTCGTGGTATCGGCCCGACACGCCGCCCGCCATCGCCGCTCAGGACGAGGCCGAGTGCCATGTGCTCGCGCGCAACTCCGCGCGCGACATCGCGCTGACCGCCTTTCCGTACTGGTGGGGCCCCCGGTTCTACGGCCCCGCCGGACCGTGGCCGTACGGCGCGTGGGGCGCCTGGGACGACCTCTACTGGGGCCCCGCCGGCGATCCCGCGTGGCGCATGGACGTGGAGCGGCAGATCCACCAGAACTGCATGCGCAGCCGCGGCTACGACCTCCACCGCGACCCCAAGGCGTAGCGCCGCCGGCCGGTCGCCGGTCGCCACCCTCACCGCCCGGCGAGAGCGGCCACGAGCCGCACCAGCCACGTTTCCTCCTCCCGTCCGCCGCCGCCTCCGGGCGCCCTGTCGCGCCGACGGCGGCGGTGCTACGTTACCCGCACCCGACCGGCATCCGTCCAGCCCACCGATGAGCGTGGCACGCAGGAGGCCGACATGAGCGAGACGAGCGCGTTCCGGACCCGGCTCGAGGCCGCCGTCAACGCCCGGCACAGCCGGCTGAACCCCTTCACCGAGCGCTGGGTGAAGGGCGATCTCTCGCGCGCGCAGCTCGGCGCGTGGGCCGCCCAGCACTACCAGTACGTCTCCCAGTTCCCGCGCTGGTGCGCGACGGTGTACGGCACGTGCGCCGACGCGGACGCGCGCGATTTCCTGCTCGAGAACATCGTCGAGGAGGAGGCCGGCGTGAAGCACGTCGACCTCCTGATCCGGTTCGCCGAGGCCTGCGGGGTCAGTCGCGCCCAGGTGGAAGGCGCGCCTCAGCTGCCCACGACCCGCGGCCTGACGGCGTGGTGCTTCGAGATGTCCCACCGGCCGTTCCACGAGGCGGCGGCCGGGCTCCTGGTCGGCCTCGAATCGCAGGTGCCCGGCATCTACCGGCGGAACCTGCCGCCGCTCGAGACGCACTACGGCTTCACCGACCACGAGGTGGAGTTCTTCGCCGTGCACATCGAGGCCGACGAGGTCCACGGCGAGCGCGGCTACCAGATCGTGGAGCGGCACGCGACGACGCCGGAGCGGCAGGCGGAAGCCGTCGAGGCCGTCCGGCAGGCCACGGAGATGCGCTGGCAGTACATGAGCGGCCTGTACCGTGCCTACGTCCTGAAGGAGGAGCCGTGAGCGCCGGCCGGCGCGTGCGGGCGGGCCGCGTCGAGGACGTCCCGCCCGGGCGGCCCACGCGGGTCGACCTCGACGGCACGGCGGTGGTGGTGATCCGCGCCGGCGAGTCGATCTACGCCTGCGGCGCGGTCTGCGCGCATCGGGGCGGCCCGCTCGCGGAGGGCAGGCTGTCCGGCACGCGGCTGGCGTGCCCGTGGCACGGGTGGATGTACGACGTGCGCACCGGCGAGTGCGTCTTTCCCCGCCGGGGGGCCCGCGTGCCGACGTATCCGGCGCGCGTGGACGACGGCGAGATGTGGCTCGAGCTGCCGGCGGGAGGCTGACCGGATGCTGACGCGGGCGGAGGCGCGGGCCGCCATCGAGCGCGGCATCGCGCGCGCGCAGGAGCTCGGCTTCAAGGTCGCGGTGGCCGTCGTGGACGAGGCCGGCCATCTCGTCGCCTGCGACCGCATGGACGGCGCCCTCTGGATCACCCCGGAGATCGCCCGGGCCAAGGCCAACACCGCCGCGGCGTTTCGGACGACGACCGAAGACCTCGAGCGCCGCTTCGCGACCGCGCGCGCCCTCTTCGCGGGCAACGTCGCCGCGCTGGGCGATTACAGGCTCGTCTTCGGCCGCGGGGGCGTGCCGCTGCTGGCGGGCGGTCGCATCATCGGCGCCGTCGGCGTCAGCGGCGCCGTGCCGCCCGACAATGATCACGTCATCGCGGATGCGGCGGCGGGACACCCCGTGGTGCCGACGAGCCACTGACCGGCCGCGTTGCCCTCGCGCGCGCCGTCGTCTACGATCGTCGCGTGACGCCGCTGGCGCGCGCGCTGGCCTTCTCGCTCGCCCTCGTGGTCGCCGCGACGACGCCGGCGACCGCCCGGGAATCGCTGCACCTCGTGCTCACGCCGTCGCAGAAGCCGACCGACCTGCTCGCCGCCGGCGAGGAATTCGGCCGGGTGCTCGGCCGGCTCGTGGGGACGCCGGTCCGCGTCACCGTGGCGTCCGACTACGCGGCGGTGATCGAGGCGCTGCGCAACCGCACCGCGGACCTGGCGTTCGTCCACCCGGTCGGCTACGTCCTCGCCAGCCGCGAGGCGAAGGCGACGATCGTGGCCAAGAACCTCTGGCACGGCAAGAGCACGTTCACCGCGCGGATCTACGTCCGCACGGACGGCGGCCTGCGGACGCTGGAGGACCTGCGCGGCCGGACGATCGCGTTCGTGGACCCCGCCAGCTCGTCCGGCTACACCTATCCGATGGTCCTCCTGATCCAGCGCGGCCTCGTGCGCAACCGGGATCCGAAGACGTTCTTCCGCGAGGTCGTCTTCGCGGGCTCCCACGACGCGGCGATGCGCGCGCTGCTCAACGGCCACGTCGACGCCATCGCTTCGTTCGACCTGGCGCGCGAGCAGTACCTGAAAGACCCGGCCGAGCGCGAGCGGATCACGTTCGTCGCCGAGACGCCGCCGATCCCCGAGGCGGGCATCGCCGCGCGCGACGGGCTCGATCCCGAGACGTTCGCCCGCGTCCGCGCCGCGCTCGTCTCGATCCGCGGCCCCGCCCACGCCGGCCTGCTGAAGCGGCTCTACGACATCGACGGCTTCGAACCCGCCGAGGACCGCGAGTACGACTCGGTCCGCGCGGCCGTCGAGCTCCTCGGCGTCCGACCGCGCTGAGCCCCGGCCGCCCGCGCCCCGCGCCGATGATCGAGGTCGCCGGGCTGCGGGTCGTGCTCCCGCCCGCCACGGTCGCCGTCGACGGCGTGGACCTCGCGATCGGCCCGGGTGAGTTCGTCGTCATCCTGGGACCGAGCGGGGCCGGGAAGACGACGTTCCTGCGCGCGCTCAACCGCCTCGTCGAGCCAACGGCCGGCACCGTCCGCGTCGCCGGCCGCGCCGTCACCGGCGCCTCGGCCGCGGAGCTGCGGTCGGTGCGGCGGCAGGTCGGCGTGATCTTCCAGCAGTTCAACCTCGTGCGACGGCTCTCGGCGCTCGACAACGTGCTCACGGGCCGCCTGGGCTACGTGGCGCCGCTGGCGAGCGTGGCCGGCCGCTTCCCCGCCCGCGACCGCGCGCTCGCGCGCGAGTGCCTGGCCCAGGTGGGGCTGGCGCATCTCGCCGACCGGCGTGCCGACACGCTGTCGGGCGGCGAGCAGCAGCGCGTCGCCATCGCGCGCGCCCTCGCCCAGTCGCCGAGCGTGATCCTCGCCGACGAGCCGACGGCCAGCCTCGATCCGGCGCTCACCGGGAGCATCATGGAGGCGCTGCGCCGGATCAACATGGAGCGCGGCCTGACGCTCGTCGTGAGCCAGCACCAGCTCGCCACGGCGCTGGAGTACGCCACCCGCATCGTCGGCTTCCGCGGCGGGCGGGTCGTGTTCGACGGCCCGCCGTCGGCGGTGACGCCGTCCGTCGTCGAGAGCATCTACGGCGGAGCGGCCCCGTGAGGCGGGCCACCGCGTTCGTCGTCCTCCTCGCGCTCGCGTGGGCGGCCTGGGACACCGGTGCCGATCCCGTGCGGCTCGTGCGCGGCGTGCCGTGGCTCGTCGACATCGTCCGGCGCATGCTGCCGCCCGACCTGGGCGTGCTGCCCGCGGCGCTGGCCGGGGCCGCCACCACGGTCGAGATCGCGCTGCTCGGCACGGCGGTGGCGGCCGTCCTGGCCCTGCCGCTGGCCTTCCTGTCCGCGCGCAACGTGGCGGCGCCGGCGGTGTTCTACCCGGCGCGCACGGCGCTCAATTTCCTGCGCAGCGTCGACACGCTCGTCTACGCGCTCGTCTTCGTGGCCGCCGTCGGCCTGGGGCCGTTCCCCGGCGTGCTCGCGGTGATCGCCTACACCACGACCTCCCTCGCGAAGCTCTACTCCGAGGCGATCGAGGGCATCGAGCGCGGCCCGGTGGACGCCATCACGGCCACCGGCGCCACGCGACTGCAGGTGCTCCGATTCGGCGTGCTCCCGCAGGTGCTGCCCCTCTTCCTTTCCTACGTCCTCTACCGGCTCGAGACGAACATCCGCGCGGCCACCGTGCTCGGCTTCGTCGGTGCCGGCGGCATCGGCTTCTACCTGCAGACCTACCTCCGGCTGATCGACTACCCGGCCGCCTCCACCGTCCTGCTGGTCACGGTGGTGATGGTCATGGCCGTCGACTTCGTGTCATCCCGCCTGCGCGACCGCCTGGTCTGACACGCGGGCGTGGTGAATTCCCGGCGGAGTGGTGGCAGATCACCCACCGGCCGCCGAGGCGTGGCGGTGACTTCGCCGCGAAAAACCGCCGGAAATGCAGCGACTTGCCGCCACCCCACGGCTTGGCTCCCGGGTTGCTTTCTCCCGGGGCCGTGGACAGCGAACAGGTCGTGGAGATCCGGGTCCCCGAGGAGCTGACGCACCGGACGGCGTCGATGGCCGCGCGGCTCTTCTGGGAGCAGCTCGCGACGGCGCCGCCGACGATCTGGCTCAACGTCGAGTCGGTGAAGTCGGTCGACGTGGTCGGCCTGGCCGTCATCGCCCAGGCAACCGCGCGCGCCAGCGCGGCCGGCACGAAGACCGTCATCTTCCCGAGCCCCGTCGTGTACAACGCGCTCTTCGCCTCCGGCCTGCTCGACCGGTTGCCCACGGACAAGCGACGCGCGGGCGAGCGGCCGGAGCCCGAGCGCGTGGTGGAGCTCGGCGCGCCGCGCGCGGTCGAGTTCGTGGCCCAGACCCCGCGACTGGGCCTCCGGCCGCCGATGTGGGAGGAGCTCCGACTGCTCGACCAGTGGGCGCACGACACGGCGCTGGACCAGCTCGTCGGCAGCCAGCTCCTGGCGATGTGCCGCCATCTCGGTCCGTACCATCCCGACTTCGTGACCGAGGCAATGGCCTCGCCGATCGCGCTGACGCTCCTGATCCAGCCGCGGCAGCCGGGCGCGGGCCCCGTGGGCTTCGTGCGGCTGTACAACGTGAACCTCGGCCAGCGCTTTCTCTTCCTGGAGACGGCGGTGGCGCAGCCGCGCGGGCGGCGCGTCGCCTGGGGCATCGAGGCGACCCGGCTGGCGTGCGCGTACGCCGTCGAGGCGCTCGGCATCGAGCGCGTGGAGACGAAGGTCTACGCCTACAACACGCTCAGCGTGAACTCGCTGGCGCGCAACGGCTTCACCCTCGAGGGCACGCTGCGGCAGGCGCGCATGCACGGCGGCCGGCGCTGGGACATCCTCGTGTTCTCGGCGCTGGAGCCGGAGATCCGCGACGCGCTCGCCGGCGACGGCTTCGCGCCGATGGGGTTCTGGAGTGGCCCCGCGCTCACCGATAGCGCGGATGCCACTCCTGCCCCGTCCAGCTTCGCCAGCGCGTCGGCGTGATCGCGATCAGCACGCGCGGGCGGCCGGCCGTCTTTCCCGCGTACTTCGGCCCCTCGGGTCCGAGGTAGCGCACCGACAGCCGCTCCGTCAGCGCGGCGAGGCGCGCGCTGGCCGATGGCGCCACCGGCCCCTCCACGATCTCGGCCATCCCCTGGACGAGCACGCGTGTGTGCTGCGCGTGCACGTCGTCGGCCACGTGCAGGGCCACGCGCGGCTCGCGCGCGACGTGCGCCACCCATCGCGCACGCTCGCGACCGACGACGAGGAAGACCCGCGCGGTGGCGTCGAGCTCGTACCACACCGGGGTCACGTACGGCCACCCGGACTCGTCCACGGTCGCGATTCGCGCGTTCCAGGGCTCGGCCAGGAAGCGCAGCAGCGCGGCCTCGTCGAGGCCGCCGATCCGGTCGTCGGGAACGAACGCCATGTCAGCGCACCTCCGTGCGGGGATCGAGCGCGTCGCGCAGCCCGTCGCCGACGATGTTGAACGCGAGCACGGCCAGCACGATGGCCCCGCCGGGAAACAGCGACACCCACGGGGCGAGGGCGAGGAACTCCTTGCCCTCGTTCAGGATCGTGCCCCACGACGGCAGCGGCGGCTGCACGCCGATGCCGAGGTACGACAGCGCCGACTCGATGAGGATCGCGTAGGACAGACAGACGGCCGTCTGCACCACCACCGGGGACACCACGTTGGGCAGGATATGCCGCACGAGGATGACGAGCCGGCCCGCGCCGAGCGCCTCCGCCGCCTCGACGTAGGCCTGGGCGGACTCCACGAGCACGCTCCCCCGCACGACGCGGAAGAAGAACGGCCCGTAGACCACGGCGATGGCGACGATGGCCGTGCCCACGCCGGCGCCGAGGACCGCCGCCACCGCGATGGCGAGGAGGATGGGCGGAAACGCGAAGAAGACGTCCATCACCCGCCCCAGCACCTGGTCCACGCCGCGGCCGACGCCCGCGAGCAGGCCGAGGGTGCCGCCGGCGACCAGAGCGGCGAGGATGGAGGCGCCGGCGATCCCGAGCGAGACGCGCACGCCGTGGACGATCCGCGACAGCACGTCGCGGCCGAAGCGATCCGTGCCGAGCAGATGGCCGGCGCTGGGCGGTGCGAACATCTGCGCGGCGCCGACGGCCGTGGGCGAGTACGGCGCCACGAGGTCCGCCAGCGCGCCGGCGAGGACGATGAGGCCGAGCACCACGCACGCGCCCACGAACAGCGGGCTCCGGAGCGCGCGGCGCGCCGACGCGGGCTCAGCCACGGCGCAGCCGCGGATCGAGCGCGGCGTAGAGGAGGTCCACGGCGAGGTTCAGGAGCATGAAGATGGCGCCGAGGAGGAGGATGACCCCCTGCACGACCGGGTAGTCGCGCTGGAAGATGGCGTCCAGCAGGAGCCGGCCGACGCCCGGCAGCGTGAAGACGTCCTCCACGACGACGATGCCGCCCACGATGTAGCCCAGCTGCACGCCAGCCACGGTCACGACGGGGATGAGCGCGTTGCGGAGCGCGTGATGGAACGTCACGCGGCCCTCGGACAGCCCCTTGGCGCGCGCGGTGCGGACGTACTCGCGACCCAGCACGTCGAGCATCGAGGAGCGCGACATGCGCGTGATCATCGCGGCGGTCGCCGTCCCGAGCGTCAGCGCGGGCAGCGCCATCAGGACGAGGTTCTCCAGCGGACGCTGGGTGAGCGGCGCCCACACGAGCGAGGGCATCCAGCCGAGATAGACGGAGGCGAGCAGGATCAGCACGGTCCCCTGCCAGAATGCCGGCAGCGACAGTCCGAGCGTCGCGCCGACGCGGATCGCCGAGTCGCGCGCGCCGCCGCGCCAGACGGCCGCGCCGGTCCCCAGCGGCACGCCGAGCAGCAGCGACCAGGCGACCGCCAGGACCGCCAGCTCCGCCGAGACCGGCAGGCGCTCGACGAAGAGCTCGAGCACCGGCCGCCCCGACAGCCACGACACCCCGAGGTCGCCGCGGAGGACGCCGGCCAGCCACCCCGCGTACTGCACGTGCGCGGGACGGTCCAGGCCGAAGTACGCGCGGAACGACGCGACGACCTCCGGCGAGGCGATCGCCGCCTGCCCCAGGAGCTGCTCCACCACGGTGCCCGGGACCAGCCGCACCATCGCGAACACCAGGACGCTCACGCCGAGCAGGGTGAGCGCGGTGGCGGCGAGCCGGCGCGCGAGGTACGCCCCCAACGAGACGCTAGCGCTCCAGCGAGGCGAACCGCAGCCCGTAGTAGAAGCCGGTCGGGTGCGGCTGGACCCCCGTCACGCCCTTCCGCATGACGTACAGCAGGTCGGGCGAGTAGAGCGGGATCGTGATCGGATCCTCCGCCATCAGGCGCTGGACGCGGTCGTACACGTCCTTGCGCTTCGCGCGGTCGAGCGTGGTGCGGCCGGTGTCGAGGAGCTCGTCGGCCTGGGCGTTCTTCCAGCGGCGGAAGTCCTTGCCGCCCGGCGGCGAGTGGAAGTGCCGATGCAGGGCCTGGTCGGGGTCGACGAAGCCGCCCCACTCGTTCATCGTCGGCGGCGACTGCGGCACGATCCAGTCCTTGATCCACACGCCGCCGTCGACCGTCTCGACGGCGACGTCGACCCCCGCTTCCTTGAGGTTGTCGACGATCACGGGGACGGCGGCGGCCAGCGCCGGGAAGCCGACGATGTTGCGGAGCTTCATCGACACGCGGCCGGTGTAGCCCGCCTTCTGCAGCAGCGCCTTCGCCCGCGCCACGTCGCGCTGCTGGTTCGGCAGCTCCTGGACCGGCAGCGCCCAGCCCTTGAGGCCAGGCGGCAGCACGCCGAGGCGCTGGCCCAGCCCGTTGCCGGCGATCTGGAGGATCGCCGCGCGGTCCACGGCCAGCGCGATGGCCAGGCGCACCTCCGGCTTGCTCGTGGGCTCCTGGTCGCCGGCGAGATCGAGCACGACCCACCGCGTGGAGGGCGCCTGCACCGCGTCGAGCGTCGGGACCGCCTTGGCGACGCGGAAGCTGAGCGCGGACGAGAACTCCGCCATCTGCACCTGGCCCGTGCGCAGGCCCGCCACGATCGACGACTCGTCGGGGATCGCCTGGAACACGATCGCGTCGAGGGACGGCTTCTGCGCGCCCCAGTACGCGGCGTGCTTCTGCAGCACGAGGCGGCGGCTGGGGTCGAACTCGGCGACGCTGAACGGCCCGGTGCCGACGGCCCTGGTCAGGAGCGCCTTGCCGTCGCCGCCGGCGTCGCGGGGGATGACGCCGTTGTACTTGCCGCCGAGATTCACGAGAAAGGTCGCGGCCGGCCCGGTCAGCGTGAAGCGCACCGTGTGCCGGTCGACGACGTCGATCTGCTTGATGAAGAGCAGGTCGTTGGCGCCGGGGCTGACCTTCGGATCCCGCACGCGGTCGTAGGAGTACTTCACGTCCTCGGCCGTGAGCTCGCGCCCGTCGTGGAACTTCACCCCGCGCCGGAGATGAAAGACGTACTCCGTCGGCGACCGCTGCTCCCACCGCTCGGCCAGCTCGGGCTTCGCCTCGAGGCCGTGATCGATCCAGACCAGGTTCTCGTAGATCAGCGGCTTGCGCTTCTGCCAGATGTCGAGCCCCTGCATGTGCGGCTCGATGTTCGGCGGCAGGGCCGAGGTGGCGAACGTCAGCGTGCCACCCGGCTTGCCCTGCCCACGGGCCGGGCGCGGCGCCCCGGCGGCGGCGACGAGCGCCCCCGTGCCGAGCGTCCTGAGCAGCGTGCGGCGGTCGATGCGATGGCTCATGCGATCCTCCGTCCAGAGCGGCGTGGCGCGATTATACTCGCGCGCGCCCTAGAGCTGGCCGGAGTCACCCCAGCGCTCGAGCTGCGCGGCGTAGGCGGGATCGCCGTAGCGCGCGAGCGCGAAGGCCGGCGCGTACGGCGGCAGCGCCGCCCCCGTGGCGTGGGCGGCGACCAGCTCGCCGGCGACGTTCGACGCCATCAGCCCGTAGCCGGACAGCGCACCGCAGACGAACGCGCCCTCGACGGGCAGCGGGCCCGCCAGGAAGCGGTTCTCGCGCGTCTTCGTGTAGTAGCCGCCGTCCACCACCGCGCGCGGCAGGCGGGCGAAGTAGCGCGCGAAGGCCGGAACCATCCGCGAGATGCCGCGGATCGCGACCTCCGGATACGCGGGGTCGAACGTCGGCGGGAACGTCGGCGCCACCGGCGAGACGTCGTACGTCCAGATCAGCAGCACGATCGGGCTCTCCCCGGCGCCCTCGGGCCGGCCGTGGACGCCCGGGGGCAGCTCGTCGAGCAGCCGCGCGTGCTCCCCGGCGAGCGCCCGGCGCTCCTCCTCCGACCACGGCAGCCGCACCGGATCGATCCAGATCGACATCGGCGCCGTGCGCGGCATCGCGCCGAGGTCGTCGGCGAACGCGACCTTCGCGTGCTTCTCGCAGAACACCGGCAGCTCGACGCCGAGCAGCGCGGCGACCGGGCCGACGAGCGGACCGGCGGCGTTCACGAACCGCGGCGTCTCGAGACGCCGCCCGTTCACGATGACGGCGTGCACGCGACCGCCGCGCGTGTCGAGGCCCTCCACGCGGCCGGCGACGAGGCGCGCGCCCTTGTCGCGCGCGCGCTCGAGCAGGTACATGCCGAGCTGCTGGCCGCTGAACCACCCGCAGCGCCGCGCGTGCAAGACCGCGACGGTCTCCTCGGTCAGGTAGGGGAAGTGCCGCCGGATGGTGCCGCGGTCGGTGATGACGTCGGCGCCGGTGGGCTGACCCTCGAAGCCCGCCGGCGGCGCCGGCCGGTACTCGCCGGGGACCGCGTGCACGCGCACGGGGCCGGCGCCCAGCGCCGCGGCCTCCTCCGCCGCGCGCGTCAGCAGCGGCACGCGCGCGGGATCGGCGGTCGCGTAGAGGTAGCCGCGGCGATTCAGCCCGAACACGTTGCCGCTCTCGCGCGCCAGCTCCTCCAGCAGGTCGATCGACCGGTTCATCGCGGCCACCATCGCGTCGCCGGGCCCCGGCCACCAGTTGCGGTAGCACTCGGTGGACTTGTCGCTCGTGAGGGAGAGCGGCGGGCGCTCGTCCACCAGCACCACGTCGGTGACGCCCCGCCGGGCCAGATGGTACGCGGTCGCGATGCCGGCGATCCCGGCGCCGCAGATCACCGCCTCGGCGGTGTGGGCACTCATGCGACAGACGATAGCATCGTGGTCTACGATGTGGCGCCGTGACCGACGAGGCCGAGATCCTGTTCGCGCTGATCCGCGCCCGCTATGGCGCGCGGCTCGACCCGGCGCAGCTCGAGGACGTGCGCGCGACGGTGGCGGGCATCGTGCGCGACGTCGCCGCGCTGCGCGCGGCCTCGATTCCCGACGGCGCCGAGCCGGCGCAGCCGTTCGTCCCCTACCGGTCGGACGCGTGAGCGTCGCCTTCCGGACGATCCGGGAGCTCGGCGCCGACATCCGCGCCGGCCGGCTGTCGCCGGTGGCGCTGGCCGAGGCGTGCCTGCGCGGCCTGGAGACCGCCGGCCGCAGGCTCAACGCCGTGGTCACGACCACCCGCGGCCGGGCGCTCGAGCAGGCGGCGCGCGCCGAGGGCGAGCTCGCGGCCGGCCACGACCGCGGCCCCCTCCACGGCATCCCGTACGGGGTCAAGGATCTGCTCGCGACCGGCGGCGGCATCCCGACGACGTGGGGCGCCGCGCCCTTCCGGGAGCGCTGCTTCGACGAGGACGCCACGGTGATCCGCCGCCTGGACGAGGCCGGCGCCGTGCTCGTGGGCAAGCTCGCCATGGTCGAGCTCGCCGGCGGCATGGGCTACCGGCAGCCGAACGCTTCGTTCACCGGCCCCGGCGTCTCGCCGTGGAGCGCGGCGGCCTGGAGCGGCGGCTCCTCCAGCGGCTCGGGCTCCGCCGTCGGCGCCGGGCTCCTGCCGTTCGCGATCGGCTCGGAGACCTGGGGCTCGATCCTCGGCCCGGCCACGTACTGCGGCGTCAGCGGGCTCCGACCGACGTACGGGCGCGTGAGCCGGCACGGCGCGATGCCGCTCGCCTGGACGCTCGACAAGCTGGGCCCGCTCGCGCTCACCGCCGATGACTGCGGCCTGGTGCTCGAGGCCATCGCCGGCCACGATCCGCGCGATCCCACCACGAGCGACCGGCCGTACCGCTACGACGGCACGGCCGGCGAGCGGCGCTTCCGCTTCGCCGTCGTGCGCGGCACGGTGGAGGCGGCCGAGCCCGCCGTGCGCGCGAGCGTCACGCGCGCGCTCGACACGCTGCGCGCGCTCGGGAGCGTGGAGGAGACCGTGCTCCCCGACCGGCCGTACGAGCCGATGGCCCGCGTCATCCTGTGGGTGGAGGGCGCCGCCGCGTTCCAGGATCTGGTCGAGGGCGGGGGCATCGCCGGCCTGACCGCGCCCGAGGACCGCATCACGCCGTACGCGCGCGATGCGATCCTGGCCAAGGACTACGTCCGGGCGCTGCGGCTGCGCGGCGTGGTGGCGCGGGAGATCGACGCGGTCCTCGGGCGGTTCGACGCGATCGTGGGCCCCAGCCGCGGCGTCGCGGGCCCGCGCCTCGACGCCGAGTTCCGCAGCGCCATCCGCGGCGGCGTGCCGGACGTGCTCGGCGCCATCGGCAACGCCGCCGGGCTGCCGGCCGTCGGCGTGCCGTGCGGGTTCACCGATGACGGCTTGCCGGTCGGGCTGCAGTTCCTGGGGCGCGCGTGGGAGGAGAACACGATCCTGGCCGCCGCGCGCGCCTGGCAGGCGCACACCGACTGGCACCGGCGCCGGCCGCCCCCGTGAGCCGACCTTGTAGTACGATGCGACCGCGGCCATGACCCCTGGATCCGAGGTTCTCGAGCGCGCCCGAGCGCTGCGGCCCGCCATCGCCGCGTACGCCGATCGCATCGAGGCCGAGCGCCGCCTGCCTCCGCCGCTGTCCGACGCGCTGCACGACGCCGGGATGTTCCGCATGCTGCTGCCGCGCTCGCTGGGCGGAGCCGAGCTCGACCCGCCGACATTCGTCCAGGTCATGGAGGAGATCGCGCAGGCCGACGCCAGCACCGCGTGGGTGCTCGGGCAGACGGCCGGCTGCTCGATGGTCGCCGCGTACCTGCAGCCCGTCGTCGCCAAGGCGATCTTCGGATCGCCCCGCGGCGTGCTCGCCTGGGGCTCGGGACCGCAGGGCCGCGCCGTGGCCGTCGAGGGCGGCTACCACCTGACCGGCTCGTGGTCCTACGCGAGCGGCATCCGCGAGGCGACGTGGATCGGCGCCCACACCTTCGTGGTGAGCGCCGACGGCAGCCCGCGCCGGCATCCCGACGGCGCGCCGGTGATCCGCACGCTGCTGTTCCCCGTCGAGCAGGCGACCATCACGGACGTCTGGGACGTGATGGGGCTGCGCGGCACCGGCAGCGACACGTACGCGGTCGAGGACCTCTTCGTGCCCGAGGAGCACTCCGCGGCCCGCGACGACGCCGCGGAGCGCCGCGAGCACGGCCCCCTCTACTGCTTCTCGAGCGGCACCCTCTACGCCTCCGGCTTCGCGTGCGTCTCGCTCGGCGTCGCGCGGGCGCTGCTGGAGGCCTACCTCGTGCTGGCGGGCGAGAAGACGGCGCACCGGGCGAAGCGGCCCCTGCGCGAGAGCCCCGTCGTGCAGGCGCAGGTGGCGCTCGGCGACGCGCGCCTCCGCGCCGCGCGCGCCCACCTGCTGGCCACGCTCGCGGAGGTCGGGGAATCGGCGCGGACGACCGGCGAGCTGACGCTGGCGCAGCGCGTGCGGATCCGGCAGGCGGCCTCCTACGCCAGCCGCGAGGGGCGCGAGGTCGGCACGCAGGTGTTCCACGCCGCCGGCGCGCAGGCGATCTTCGCGAGCGGTCCGTGGGAGCGCCGGCTGCGCGATCTCCACACCGTGGCGCAGCAGCTCCAGGGGCGCGACGATCACTTCGAGGCGGTCGGCCGCTTTCTCCTCGGCCTGCCGCCCGACTCCCCGTTCATATGAGACCGTTCCCGAGGCGCGCCACGGCTCCGCCGCGGCGCGTCCGAGCGATGGGGGGCTTGGGGGCCATGTCGGGGCCGCTCGCGTGGTCCAGCGGAGCGCCACGGCTCCGCCGCGGCGCTCCGAATGCTGGGGGCTTGGGGGCCATCTCGGGGCCCCCAACACAATCATGACCTGGCAGTCGGAGCTCGACGAGCTGCGGCGCCGCGAGGCGCTCGCCGAGAAGCTCGGCGGCGTCGAGCGCGTCAAGCGCCAGCACGACGGCGGCCGCCTCACCATCCGCGAGCGGATCGACCGGCTCGTGGACAAGGGCACGTTCCACGAGCTGGGCAAGATCGCCGGCAAGGCCGCCTACGACGCCGCCAACGACCTCGCCGACTTCACGGCGTCGAACTTCGTCTTCGGCCGCGCGAAGGTGGACGGCCGGCCGGTCGTCGTCGGCGGCGACGACTTCACCGTGCGCGGCGGCTCGGCCGACGCCACGATCAAGGAGAAGCACCTGCTCTGCGAGCAGATGGCGCACGAGCTGCGGCTGCCGCTCATCCGGCTCGTGGAGGGCTCCGGCGGCGGCGGCTCGGTGAAGACGATCGAGACGACCGGACGCGCCAACGTCCCCGGCGTGAGCGGCTGGGAGTGGGTGGTCGCCAACGTGGCCACGGTGCCGCGCGTGGCGCTCGGACTCGGCTCGGTGGCCGGGCTCGGGGCCGCGCACCTCGCCGCCGCGCACTACTCGGTGATGGTGAAGGAGCTGTCGGCGCTCTTCGTGGCCGGCCCTCCGGTGGTGGAGCGGCTCGGCCAGAAGCTCGGCAAGAACGAGCTCGGCGGCTGGGAGATCCAGCTCAAGGCCGGCGCCGTGGACGACGCCGTCGACACCGAGGACGAGGCCTTCGCGCGGGCCCGCCGCTTCCTCTCCTACCTGCCGCCGTCCATCGACGAGCTGCCGTCCCGCGGCCCGCAGACGGACGACCCGGCGCGCCGCACCGAGTGGCTGCTGGAGGCCATCCCGCGCGACGTCCGCAAGCCGTACAAGATGCGGGCGATCGTCGAGGCGGTGGTCGACCAGGACTCGTTCTTCGAGATCGCGCCGCTCTACGGCCGGTCGATCGTCACCGGCCTCGCGCGGCTGGACGGCTGGCCGGTGGCGCTCATGGCGAGCGATCCGTACTTCTACGGCGGCGCGTGGGCCGCCGACACCTGCCAGAAGGTGGAGCGCTTCGTCGACCTGGCGCAGACGTTCCACCTGCCGGTCGTCTACCTCGTCGACTGTCCCGGCTTCCTCATCGGGCTCGAGGCCGAGCGCACCGGCACCATCAAGCAGGGCGTCCGCGCGATGGCGGCCATCTGGCAGACCACGACGCCCTGGTGCGCCGTCATCGTCCGCAACTGCTTCGGTGTCGCCGGGGCGGCCCATCGCAACGGCGGCCGCTACTGCACGCGCTACGCCTGGCCCTCGGGACGCTGGGGCTCGCTGCCCCTCGAGGGCGGCATCGAGGCGGCGTACCGCGCCGAGCTCGACGCCGCCGCCGACCCGGGCGCGAAGCTGCTGGAGATCGAGGAGCGACTGACGAAGCTTCGCTCGCCGTTCCGCTCGGCGGAGACGTTCTGGATCGAGGAGATCGTCGATCCGCGCGACACGCGCCCGCTGCTGTGCGAGTTCGCAACCCTCGCCGCCCCGCGGCGGCGTCCCGGACCGTCGACGCACGCGATGCGCCCGTGACGTCCCCCGGCGAAGTTTGGTGGCGTCGGGACCCCCTCGCGATAAGGTAAAGGCGCCCTACCGGGCCAAGGAGCGAGCGATGAGGTTCGTCAGCTGCATCACGGCGGCCTGCCTGCTGCTGGTGGCCGGCCCCGCCTCGGCGGAATGGTTCGCGGATGTGTACGCCGGCAAGAGCTTCACGGAAGACTCCGACGTCACGGTACACAGCGGCCCGGGACAGAGCGTCTTCCGCGACGTCGACCTCGACCGCTCGCTACTGGACACGCTCGCCGTGGGCGGGCGGTTCGGCCGCTACTTCGACGCCGTCCCGTTCGTCGGCCTCGGCGCCGACATCCTCTACTTCTCCGCCCCCATCGCGTCCCAGGCTACGCGGGTGGACGGATGCGTTCCGTCGGGAGGCTGCGCCGGAGGACAGGGCAACCCGAAGCGCATCAACATCGACTCGCTCGCGATCTCGGTGGATCTGATGCTGCGCCTTCCGCTGATGAAGACGAAGACGGCCCCCTATGGCGCCCTCCAGCCCTACGTCGCCGCCGGCGTGCCGCTCTTCATCACGAGAGTGACCCCGCGGAGCACGGCGCAGTTCCGGAACCACGAGGACGATGTGGACTACTCCTTCGGCTACAAGCTGGCCGGCGGCCTGGCGTTCCACGTCGCCCGCAATCTCATGGTCTTCAGCGAATACCGCCTGACCCACGTCGAGATCTCGGTGGACGAGCTGCGCGCGGCCGACGGCCGCCATCACGCACGGCTCCGCACCGACCTCGACACGCACTCCGTGCTGCTCGGCCTCTCCGCGCGCTGGTAGGGGCCGCCGCGGACACCGGCGGCCCGGGCGCGCCCGGTTGCCGCCATCGTGGCGCTCGCCTATGCTTGCCCGAGGAGGCGCCGCCCTGGCCGACCGCATCCGCGTCACTCCGCTGCTCCCGCACGTCGCCGCGCGCGTCGAGGGCGTCGAGCTGCGCCGCCTCGACGACGCGACGTTCGCGCAGGTGTTCGACGCCTTCCAGGAGCACTCGGTGCTGGTCTTCCACGACCAGCGCCTCACCGACGACGAGCAGATGGCCTTCAGCCGGCGGTTCGGCCCCCTCGAGCAGACGATCAAGGCCCCGGGCAAGGAGAACCGCCACCATCCCAACCTGGTCGACCTCTCCAACGTCGATCCCGATCGCGACGGCAAGCTGATCGGCTGGACCGACCGCCGCATGGTCTACCAGTCCGGCAACCAGCTCTGGCACAGTGACAGCTCGTTCAAGCCCGTCCCGGCGATGGCGTCGCTCCTGTCCGCGCGCGAGGTCCCGCCCGCGGGCGGCGAGACGGAGTTCGCCAGCATGCGCCACGCGTACGCGACGCTGCCCGCCGACGCGCAGCGGCGCCTCGAGGGCAGGGTGGCCGTGCACAGCATCCTCTACTCGCGGCACACGATCGCTCCGAACCTCTTCGACCCCGACCAGGCCGACGAGCTGCCGCCCGTTCGCCAGGCGCTGGTGCGGACGAACCCCGTGAACGGCCGGAAGTCCATCTACATCGGGTCCCACGCCTGGTACATCGAGGACCTGCCGTACGAGGAGTCCCGCCGGCAGCTCGACGAGCTGCTGGCGCACACCACGCGCCCGGAGCTCGTCTACCAGCACCGCTGGCGGCCGTGGGATCTCGTCATGTGGGACAACCGCTGCGTGCTCCACCGCGGGCGCCCGTGGGACGCCGCGCGCCACAAGCGCGTCATGCGCCGGACGACGGTGGCGGGCGAGGGCCCGACGGCGGAGCCGCCGTTCGCGCGCCGCGTCCCCCGGTGGGACGGGATCATCGCCGAGGGCGTCGGCGTCTAGGGCGCATGGCGGACCCGCACGCCGTCTTCGCCCGCGCCAGGTCCGCCGCCGAGCGCGCCGACTGGGAGGCGTTCTTCGCCTGCCTCGACCGCTCCGAGCTGATCGTCATCGCCCGGAACAGCGTCAACGCCCTGGCCGCCACCCCGCATCACGCCGGGCCCCGCGCCGCCGCGGTGTTCGCGGCGCACGGCTTCCCGCTCGACACACTGCAGGCGCGTGGGCGCGACGTCACCGAATCGGCCCGCGCCATGCTCGACGATCCGGCGCCGCCCGCCGAGCAGCGGCGGCAGTCCCTCCGGCATCGCGACCTCGTGGAGCGGTACGCCGAGACGCTCGAGGCCGGGCTGAAGGGCGTGCCGGATCTCGCGGCGTTCGCCGCCGCCCTGGAGCGGGCCATGCGGGACAGCGTCGGTGGCGGGTCGGTCTCGTCGCGGCTCTTCGTCGGCGAGACGCTGACCGACCTCGTCGTCGAGGGCGCCCGGGCCCGCGCGAAGCGGCGGCTCGCCGGCGGCGCGGTCGAGGACATCGCCTTCGTGAAGAAGAAGGGCGACTGGTACATCCGACTGCCGAAGCGCCGGGTCTAGCCCCGGTAGCTCGGGTCGGGGCGCTTCATCTCGAAGACGTCGTGGGTGCGGCTGTACATGTGGCCGGCGAGACGGCCGACGGGATGGAGCGCGGCCACGTCGATGCGTCCCGTCGTGGCGTCGTAGAGCTCGTCCCGCACGTGGATGTAGACCACCTCGCCGAAGACGACGCTGTGCGGGCCGTGGCCGACGCGCACGATCTGGACGACACGACACTCGAGGCTGATCGGAACGGTCGCCACCCGCGGGGCCTGCACGCGCACGCCCGGCGCCGCCGCCAGACCCGCCACCGCGAACTCGTCCACGTCGGCCGCGTACTCGCCGGACGTGGCGTTCATCGCCTCGGCGTGCGCGTCGTCGACGACGTTGACGACGAAGTCACCGCTCGCCTCGAGGTTTCGCACGGTGTCCTTGCGACCGCCGCCACGCGGGCCCGACGAGAACGCGACGGTGGGCGGCTCGCCGCACACCCCCATGAAGAAGCTGAACGGCGCCAGGTTGCGGACGCCGGCGGCGTCGACCGTCGAGACCCAGGCGATCGGCCGCGGCACCACGCAGCCGATGAGCAGCTTGTAAGCCGCGGCGTCCCCGATGGCGTGCGGATCGAGCTCCATGGCGCGGCAGCGTATCACGCTGCTCGCCATTTCCGGGCCCCTCGCGTATCCTCGGCCGGGAATGTCGCGGTCGTCCACGTCCGCCGACCCGCCTGACGGACCTGGGTCCGTGCAGGCGCCGCATCCCGTCCTGTCGCGCTACTACCAGCGCGCCGACGACCGGCCGTCGTTCCTCGTCGACCTCTTCGACGGCGCCGCCGGCTACTACGATCGGCTCTGCGGCATCATGTCGCTCGGCTCCGGCCAGTGGTACCGCGGCTGGGTGCTTCGCCGCGCGGGGCTGCGCCCGGGCATGAAGGTCCTCGACGTCGCGACCGGCACCGGCCTCGTCGCCCGCGCCGCCGCGGGCATCGTGCTGGATCCACGTGCGGTGGTCGGGCTCGACCCGAGCGGCGGCATGCTGCGCCAGGCGCGCCGCACCTTCGCGGGGCCGCTCGTCCAGGGGCGCATCGAGGAGCTGCCGTACCGCGAAGGGCTCTTCGACTTCGTGACGATCGGCTACGCGCTCCGTCACGCCGCGGACCTCGCGGTCGCGTTCCGCGAGTGCCTTCGCGTGCTGGCCCCCGGCGGCCGTCTGGTCGTGCTCGAGATTTCCCGCCCGCGGTCGCGCGCCATGCAGACGGCGATTCGCGTCTACCTGACCCGCGCGATGCCGCTCGTCATGCGAACGGCGCACGCGCGGCTGCTGATGCGGTACTACTGGGAGACCATCGACACCTGCGTGCCCGCCGAGACGATCCTCGACGTGCTGCGCGCCGCCGGCTTCACCGACGTCCGCCGCCAGGTCTTCGGCGGCGTCCAGAGCGAATACATCGCGACTCGCTCATAGTGATGGGGGCCCCGACATGGCCCCCATGTTCATCAGTGGATATCGAGCGTGGTGACTCGCCGGAGCTCGCGGCGGTACTTCGTGTCCTCGAACAGCGTGGCCCGGTGCATCGTGCAGCGGTTGTCCCAGATGACCAGATCGCCGACGCGCCAGCGGTGGCGGTAGACGAACTGAGGCTGGGTGGCGTGCTCGATCAGCTCGCGCAGGAGCAGCCGCCCTTCCGGGACCGGCCAGTCCACGATGCGCGAGGCGTGGGAGGCGAGGTAGAGGGCGCGGCGCTTGGAGCGCGGGATGGTCCGCACCAGAGGATGGACGGCGCCCTTCAGCCTGTCCTCCTCCGCCGCCGCGAACTCGAAGCCGAGCGTCTGCCGCGAGTAGGCGATCGAGTGGTGGACCCGGAGCCCCTCGAGACGCGCCTTCGTCTCCTCGGGCAGCGCATCGTACGCCACGCGCATGTCGGCGTACTCGGTGTCGGCGCCCGCGGGCGGAACGATCTTGGCGTGGAGCATCGAGTACCGGCCGGGCGGGTCCTGGAACGAGGCGTCGGTGTGCCAGAGCCGGTTGCCGAGGTTGTAGGCGCGGCGGCGGTTGTCGGTGGTCATGATCTCGCCGCTCTCGTCCAGGTTCGAGATATCGCCCAGCGCCTCGTTCCCGAAGCGGTTCTTGACCAGCGCGCTGGAGCCCAGCTTGGTGTGGAGCTCGCCGTCGAGGCGCTGCGCGAACTCCAGGTGCTCCTGGTCGGTGAACGGCTGGTCCCGGAAGACGAGCACGGCGTGCTCGTCCATCCCCGCCCGGATCTCCGCGAGCGTCTCCGGGTCGTGGACGCGACGCAGCTCGATCGGGCTCACCTCGGCGGCGAAGTGCTGCTGCAGCTTCCGGAAGGTCAGCGCCATGGTCGCCTCCCCCGCGCTCAGCTCGGGAGCCGCTCGTACATGTGGTGCACGTCCGCGCCGTGGAAGCGGGCGACGTGGTTCGTCGGCGCCAGCGGCTCGCTGTAGAAGAATCCCGGCAGCTCGTCGTCCCGCTCGGTGAACCCGGCGAGCCGGTTGAAATCGGCCTCGAGGCGCAGCGTCTCCCGCCCGAGCTGGGCGAAGAACTCCGGCGCGAGGCTCGTGCCGTGCGCGGCGTTCAGGGCGTTGACGATGAACTCGACGTTCGGCTCCGTCACGCTGCGGCCGAAGATGCACAGGCCGAGCGAGTCGGTGGCGGCGCAGTTCGTCTGCGCCGTGAGGCTCTGCGCGATCAGGGCGTCCAGGTCCATGTCGCGCGTCTTCAGCCGGGGCAGGTTGCCGACGGTGTGGTCCGCCCCCTGCGCGCTGGCCATCATGGCCAGCCCCGTCGCCTCCACCACCCGCGGATCGTAGGCGCTGATCGTCTGCTTCTTGATGACCGGCACGCGCGCCACCCCGTAGTGCTCCCCGGCGCGGGCGGCGCCGCCGGCCCAGAGCCGCCCCTGCTCCGTCCCCTTGCGCATCTCGGCCAGCACGTCGGTCATGAACTTGGCGTCGCCGAACGCCCCGAGGCCGGCCTCCATCAGCACGCCGATGGTCCCGCCCAGCTCGATCGTGTCGACGCCGAGGT
>DASUPA010000139.1:0-6462 GCA_036276335.1 Candidatus Methylomirabilota bacterium
GTGAAGTACGTCGGCAACCCGCCGGAGATCGTGCCGTGGCTGGCCGAGCGGTGGGAGGTCTCGCCCGACGCCCGCACGTGGACGTTCCACCTCGCGAAGCACGCGCGGTTCCACAACGGCGACCCGGTGACGGCGGAGGCGGTGCGCTGGTCGTTCGCGCGCACGCTGAAGCTCAACCAGGGGCCGGCCTGGATGCTCTCGGACTTCCTCAAGGAGGACGGGATCAAGGTCGTCGACGAGCACACGATCCGGTTCACGCTGACGCAGCCCTACGCGCCGTTCCTGTCCTTCGTGCCGTGGTGGTACGTGATGAACCCGAAGCAGGTCCTGGCCCACGAGCAGAACGGCGACCTGGGCCAGAAGTGGCTCACCGACAACGCGGCGGGCAGCGGCCCCTTCAGGATCAAGCGCTGGCAGCAGGGTGTGCTCTACGAGATCGAGGCCGTCGAGAACTACTGGAAGGGCTGGCCGTCGAAGGACCACGTGGGCGGCGTGATCCTCAAGCTGGTGCGCGAGGCGGCGGCGCAGCGGGCGGCGCTGCTGCGGGGCGAGGCGGACATCGTCGAGGGGCTCTCGGCGGACGACTACGACCAGGTGGCCAAGACGCCCGGCATCGTCGTGCCGAACTTCCCCGGCATGACGACGTTCGGCCTCAAGATGAACACGCAGAAGGCCCCCACCAGCGACGTGAACCTTCGCAAGGCGGTCGCCCACGCCTTCGACTACGACGCGCTGATCAAGATCTACAACGGCAACGCGGTGCTGCAGACGAGCCCGTTCCCCCACGCGACGCGCGGTCACGTGGCCGTGGCCGGCTTCCCGCGGCAAGACCTCGCGAAGGCCAGGGAGTTCCTGGCCAAGAGCGCGTACCCCAGCGGCGGCATCGAGCTCGAGTACGTCTACGTCCAGGGCCTCGAGGAGGAGCGCAAGATGGGGCTCGTCCTCATCGACAACCTCGGGAAGCTCAACATCAAGGTCAAGATGGTGCCGCTGACCTGGCCGAACATGGTGGCGCGCGGCTCGAAGGTGGAGACCTCGCCCGACATGCTGGCCGTGTTCGCCACGCCGGTGTCGACCGACCCCGACGCGGTGGCGTACCAGTACCACAAGAACTCCTGGGGCAAGTACTACGGCTCGCACTTCTACCAGAACGCCGACGTCTGGGGCCTCATCGAGCGTGCCCGGACGCTGGCACGCTGGGAGGAGCGGGCGCCGCTCTACGCGGAGATCCAGCGGAAGATCGCCGCCGACCAGCCCGAGATCTTCGGCATGCTGGCCAACCGCCGCTGGGGCATGCGCGACTACGTGAAGGGCTTCCAGTTCAGCCCGGTGCGCTTCACCGGCGAGGTGGACCTCTACCCGCTGGCGATCACGGCGAAGTGAGGGCCGACCTCCGCTGACGCAGTACGTCCTCCAGCGCCTGGCCTTCCTGGGCCTGATGCTGTTCGGGCTGCTGTGCCTGACGTTTGCGATCGCGCACGTGATGCCCGGCGACCCCGCCCGGCTGGCCGCGGGGCCCGACGCCAACGAGTCGATGGTCGAGACGCTGCGCACGAAGTACGGGCTCGACCGTCCGCTTCCCGTGCAGTTCGTCCGCTATCTCGCGGGCGTGGTCACCGGCGACCTCGGGCAGTCGCTGCGCAGCCGCAACGCCGTCCTGGACGACCTCCTCCGGTACTTCCCCAACACCTTCGAGCTGGTGACCCTGGCGCTGCTGCTGGCGGTCGCGCTCGGCGTCCCGCTCGGCATGGTGTCCGCCGTCTACCAGAACACGTGGGTCGACCACGTCACGCGCGTGGTGTCCGTCTCGGGGGTGGCGCTGCCCGCGTTCTGGCTCGGTCTGATGCTGCAGCTGCTGCTCGCGCTCCACCTCGGCTGGCTGCCGCTCGGCGGCCGCCTGGCGCTCACCGCGACGCCGCCGGCCCCCATCACGCACCTGCTCCTGGTCGACGCGTTGCTCCGCGGAGAGTGGCGGACCCTCGTGGACGCCGCCGCTCACGCCGTGCTGCCGGTGGTGACGCTGTGCTTTCCGGCGCTGGCGTCGATCATGCGCGTGAACCGCGCCGAGATGCTGGAGACGCTCCGGCAGGACTACATCGTCACCGCGCGGGCCCAGGGATTCTCCGGCTTCCGCGTCGTGACGCGGTACGCGCTGCGCAACGCGATGATCCCGACGCTCACCATGATCGGCCTCCGGTACGGCTGGATGCTCGGCGGCACCGTCCTCGTGGAGACGGTCTTCGACTGGCCCGGCATCGGCCTCTACGCCGTCAACGCCGCCGTCTCCTCCGACTTCCAGCCGATCATGGGCGTCACCCTCCTGATCGGCCTCAACTTCATGCTCGCCAACCTCCTCGTCGACCTCGCCTACGGCTGGCTCGATCCCCGCCTCCGCCGGCGGAGCGCCGCGTGAGCACCGTTGCAGCGCCGGTTCGAGCGCCGGCTTCGCCGGCGCAATCCGATCCGGGGGGAGGTCTCGGAGGGGGCCGTCGAGGCCCCCTCCGAAGCGAAGCGTCCGAGCTGCGCCGCTACGTGCGCGCATACGCGCGAAGCGCGTCGTCGATGGCGGGGCTCGTCATCGTCGCGGTCTTCGTGCTCGTCGCGGCGGTCGGCCCCTGGATCGTGCCGTACCCGGAGGACGCGCGCGGCGCGGTCAACCTGGACCGGAAGCTCGAGCCGCCGAGCGCGGCGCACTGGTTCGGCACCGACGAGGTGGGCAACGACGTCTACACGCGGGTGATCCTGGGCGCGCGCGTGTCGCTCCAGATCGGCCTCATCATCACGGTCGTGGCCGCGCTCGTGGGCGTTCCGCTCGGCATCGTGGCCGGGCACGTGGGCGGCCGCCCGGGCGAGGTCATCATGCGGGTGACGGACGTCTTCCTGTCGGTGCCCGCGCTCCTGCTCGCCCTGGCCGTGGTCGGCGCGCTCGGCCCCGGCATCGTCAACGCGATGATCGCGCTGGCGCTCGTGTGGTGGCCGGGCTACGTCCGGCTGGTGCAGGGCAAGACGCTCGCGCTGGGGCAGGAGGCGTTCGTCGAGGCCGCGCGCGCGGCCGGCGCCGGCCACCTGCGCATCGTGCTCGTGCACCTGCTGCCCAACTGCGTGTCGCCGATCGTGGTGAAGGGCAGCATGGACATGGGCGCGGCCATCCTCGCGGCGGCGGGCCTCGGGTTCATCGGTCTCGGCGCCCAGCCGCCCTATCCCGAGTGGGGCGCCATGATCAGCCACGGCCGCAACTACCTGCCGACGTGGTGGTGGTACTCGGCGTTTCCGGGCCTCGCGATCTACCTGACCGTCCTCGGCTTCAACCTCGTCGGTGACGGCCTGCGCGACCTCCTCGACCCGAAGTCGCGCGGATAAAATCGGAGGGGGCCTCGGTGGCCCCCTCCGAGGCCTCCCCCTCGAACGGGGATTGCGCCGGCGGAGCCGGCGCTCGAACGCGGACGATCAGTGTCCGCACGCCTCGGCGATCACGCGGGCCACGAGGAGATTGGCGAGCAGGATGGGGACTCCGGTGAGGCTGCGCAGCTCGTCGCGCGTCTTGCGGCGGAAGCCCATGCAGTCCATCACCACGAGACCGGCGCCGCCCGCGCGCATCGCCTCGGCGGCGCGACGCAGCGCCGCCGCGTCCTCCTCCTCGTAGGGCGACAGGGGCGCGACCACCGGGTCGAAGCCGTCACGCCGCCAGCGCGCCTCGGTCTGCGGCACGTGCGGCACGGACGGAGTGAGGACGCCGAGCCGGCCGGGCCAGGAGAGCCCGCGCAGGACGCCGAGCAGCACGGGCTGCGGCTGGATGAGCGGTCGCGTCGCCCGCAGGCGCGGGAAGGCGCCCGTGCACAGGAGCGCCGTCAGCAACGCGCCGTCGCGCTCCAGCGCGGCGATCCGCTGCTCCACCAGGCCGACGATCTTCGGCTTGCCGAGGAAGACGGCCGAGCCGTCGGTCAGGCGCGTGACGAGGATCTCGTCGTCGCCGGTGGGCGCGAGCCGGTCGATCTCCGCGCGGGCGAGGCCGTCGAGCGCGCCTGCCTCCCGGGTCTCGACGCCCGGGCCGAGGATCGCCGCCATGTCGGGCACGACGTCGACGCGAGGGGACTGGCCGATCGTGACGAGCCCGATGACCGGGCCACGGTGTGTCATTGGATGCCCACCTCCGCCATCCGGTAGTACTCCTCGCGTGTGAACCGTCGGCGCTGCACTGCCATCTCCACTGCCATGTCGCGTCTCCTGTTCCGCCCGGTCTCGTCCGAGATGATATAGCGCTCGAGACGCCGCGGGCGGAAGTCCCGGTAAGGATACGCCACGGCGGTACAATCGCGCGCGGGAGGACCGTCATGACTCAGCCGGACGCGCACCCGAAGCTCGAGCTGTCGCACACCGCGATGTCCGAGGAGGAGGCGCTGCGCTTCCTCGAGGACCATCGCATCCGCCGCGGCAGCCGCATCATGGATCCGAAGGCGCAGATCGTGGGCGAGTTCGTGAAGTCCATCCGCGTGCCCGGCTACTTCCCGCCGCTGCCTGAGCTGCGCCAGCAGCTCCGCACCATGGTCACGCTGATGGACGAGCCGGCGCCGGCCCTGCCGCGCATCGAGGACATCCGCATTCCCGGGCCGGCCGGCCCGATCCCGGCGCGGGTCTATGCGCCGAGCGCCGGCGCGGAGCCGTTGCCGGTGGTGACCTATTTCCACGGCGGCGGCTGGGTGCAGGGCGACCTCGAGACCCATCACGGCCTCTGCGCGCGACTGGCGAAGCACGGGGACGTGCTCGTCGTCGCCGTCGACTACCGCCTGGCGCCCGAGCACAAGTTCCCGGCGGCCGTCGAGGACTGCCTCGCCGCGTATCGCTGGGTGCGCGCGCGCGCCCGCGAGGTCGGCGGCGACGCCGCGCGGGTGGCCGTGGCCGGCGACTCCGCCGGCGGCAACCTCTCCGCCGTCGTCTCGCAGCTCGCGGCGTCGGCCGGCGGCCCCGTGCCGACCTGCCAGGTGCTGATCTATCCGGCCGTCGACTTCTCGCTCGAGACGGCGTCGCACCGCGAGCTGGCGGACGGCCACGTGATCCCGCGCGATCGCATCATGTGGTACTCCGAGCAATACCTCCGCGGCGAGGCCGACAAGGCGGACCTCCGCGCCTCGCCGCTGCGCGCGCCGAGCCTCGCCGGCCAGCCGCCGGCGATGGTCGTCACCGCCGGCTTCGATCCGCTCCGCGACGAGGGCCAGGCGTACGGCGAGAAGCTGCGCCAGGCGGGCGTGGAGGTGGTCCATCGCGAGTACCCGGGCCAGATCCACGCGTTCGTGTCGCTGACGAAGGCCATCCCGCAGGGCATGGCCTGCACGCTCGAGATCGCGGAGTACCTGCGCAAGCGCCTGCGCTGACCGTCACGGCCGGACGGCGGGTTGCCGGTCAGGCGCCCGCGGCGCCGCGTTGCTCCGCGAGGCGCCGCGCCAGCTCCTCGGTGGCCTCGTCGGCGGGATAGAAGCACTCCACGCGGAGCTCCTGCAGCGTGATGTCCTGCGGCGTGCCGAGCGTCGCGATGGTGGTGAAGAAGCGCAGGGCGAGTCCGTCCCGGCGCAGGGCCAGCGGCAGGAAGGGCGCGGAGTGCGCCTGTGCGTCGGCGGTCCGCCAGCGCGCGGGCACGCCGGGGTAGCCGAGCACCTCGTCGAGCAGCTGCCGCGTCGCCTCGTCCGGCACGCCGCCGACGGCCTCCCGGTGGATCTGCTGGATCATCGGACCGGCCAGCGCCTCCCAGTTCGTGATGTAGCGGCGCAGCCCCTGCGGATGGAACGTCATGCGCACCACGTTCGGCGGGCCGGGCACCTGCGCCGCGTCCGGATCGAGGAAGAGGCCGAAGATGCGCCGGGCCCCCTCGTTCTGCATGAGCAGGTTCCAGTGGCGGTCGACGACGAGCGCGGGGTAGGGCTCCTGCTGGGCCAGCATGAAGCCGAGCGCCCGGCGTACCTGGCCCAGCTCCGGGGCGCCCAGCGGGCTCTCGCGGTAGATCGGCGCGTAGCCGGCGGCCATCAGGAGCGCGTTCTGCTCGCGCAGCGGCACGTCGAGCACCCCGGCGAGGCGTAGCACCATTTCGCGGCTCGGCTGCGCCCGCCCGGTCTCGAGGAAGCTGAGGTGGCGCGAGGAGATCTCCGCCTCGGTCGCGAGCGCCAGCTGGCTCATGCGCCGGGCGGCGCGCCAGTACCGGAGCAGGTCGGCGAAGCGCCGGCGCCCGGCGCCGGCGCCCGGCGCGGCCGCCGGGGTCTGGATCGTGGCTCGTGCGGTCATGGGGCCTCCCTCCGACGGTCACTCTACGCGTCGCCGGAACGCTCGCAATTACCTCGCGCGTAAGCGATGCGGCTCGCGGGCGTACTTTACCTCGCGCGGAATTGTCGCCGTCGGCCTCGCGCGGCACGCTCGCGGTCGAAAGGAGGGCTCATCCATGCCCCCTCGAGAGATCAGGAAGATCGTCGACGAGCA
>DASUPA010000140.1:0-7793 GCA_036276335.1 Candidatus Methylomirabilota bacterium
GCCGCCCGTCGACCTGCCGCCGCGGCCGGCACCGCGGCGGCCCGCCTCCGGCGTGGCCGCCAGCGCGCCCCCGTCGGCGCCGGGCTCGACGACGGCCAGGGGACGCGAGCAGTCCACGGCGTCGTGGATGGTGCAGGAGTACGGCCGCGCCGAGGCCGAGGCGCGCGCCCGGGCGGCCGCCGGCTTCTACGACGCGCGCTCGGCGGAGCGCGCGTACTGGGGCCGGGTGCTCGGCGAGATCGAGGCCGCCGACCGCTGAGCCGGGCCGCGCGCGCTTGTCCGTGTCGGGACAATGAGGACATGGAGGAGCGCGGCCGCGGGCTCGAGACCGTGCAGGCGCTGTTCGAGCGCGCCGACCGCCGGGGTCTGCTCGACTTCCTGAACACCGCTCATCCCGCCGACATCGCCCAGATCCTCAGGGAGCTGCCCCTCGAGCGACAGGTCGGCGTCTTCCGGCTGCTGACCGCGCACCGCGCGGGCGAGGTGCTCTCGGAGCTCGACGATCAGACGCTGCTCGACCTCGTCGAGGCGCTGGACCGGGTGGAGGTGTCGCGCATCCTCGAGCAGATGCCGCCCGATCACGCGGCCGAGGTCGTCGAGGAGCTGCCGGCCGAGCAGGCGGAGCGGCTCCTCGACCTCATGAAGGAGGAGCAGTCCGAGGACGTCCAGGAGCTCCTCGAGTATCCCGAGGACACGGCCGGCCGCCTGATGTCCACGAACGCGGTCGCCGTGAAGGAGACGACCACGGTGGCCGAGGCCATCGAGCGGATCCGCAAGTCGGCGCCGGAGGGCCGCGGCTTCGAGCTCTACGTCGTGGACGACCAGCGACGCCTCGTCGGCGTCGTGCCGCTGCGGCGGCTGCTGACGGCGGCGCCGACGACGCCGGTGTGGGCGATCCGCGAGCCGAGCGTCGTGAGCGTCGGCGCCGAGACGGATCAGGAGGAGGTCGCGCGCCTGGTGGCGAAGTACGACCTCGTGGCCGTGCCGGTCGTCGACGCCGACCGCCGTCTCCTCGGCACCATCAGCGTGGAGGACGTCATCGACGTCCTCGGCGAGGAGGCGTCCGAGGACATCTTCCGCATGGCCGGCTCCGACGCCGACGAGCTCGAGCGGCGCTCGCCCTCGCACGTCGCGCTGCTCCGGCTGCCCTGGATCCTCGCCACGCTGCTCATCGAGCTGGCCGCCGGTCTCGTCATCCACCACTACAACCGCACGCTGGCGCAGGTGATCCTGCTCGCCTCGTTCATGCCGGTGATCCAGGCGATCTCCGGCAACGCCGGCCTGCAGTCGGTCACCATGGTGGTGCGGGGGCTGGCCACGGGCCACATCCAGCTCGATCGCTGGTGGCAGCCCCTGCTCCGCCAGATCCAGACCACGTCGATCATCGGCGGCGTGTGCGGGATCCTGATCGGCCTCATCGGCGCCGTCTGGCACGGCACGCTGGCCTTCGGGCTCGTGGTCGGGCTGTCGATGTTCGTCTCGGTCAACCTCGCCGGCGCCGCCGGGACGGCCATCCCGATGGCCTCCAAGCGCCTCGGCTTCGATCCCGCCCTGACGGCGGGGCCGTTCGAGACCGCGCTGCAGGACGTCGTCGGCGTGACGATCTTCCTCGCGCTCGCCACCGCGCTCCTCGGGTGGCTCGCGTAAGATAGCCCGCGGACGCGAGGGCGTCCCGGGAGGTGCACGATCCGCTCGATCTCGCTGGCGCAGCTGACGCGCGTGTTCACGTGGACGGGGATCCTCAGCATCGGCGGCGGCCGCGCCGCCTTCTTCTACGAGGCGCTCGTGGTGCGCCGCCGGTGGCTCGGCACCGACGAGTTCCTGCAGGACTACACGCTGGCGCAGCTGCTCCCCGGCCCGAACGTCTCCAACCTCGCCATCACCCTCGGCCACCGCCTGGCCGGACTGCCCGGCGCGGCCTGGGCGCTGCTGGCGGTGGTGGTGCCGGGGCTGGTCATCCTGCTGGCGCTGGCCGTCCTCTACTTCGCCCGCGGGCTGGCGCCCACGACGACGTCGCTCATGCACGGGATGGCGGCGGGCGTGGTCGGCCTGCTGCTGGTGACGAGCGTGCGGCTGATGCGCCCGGTGCTCGTCAACGCCCGCGCCGTCGCCATCGCGGCCGGCACGTTCGCCGCCGTCGGGCCGCTCCGCCTGAACACCGCGCTGGTGCTGCTCGTCGCCGCCGCGCTCAGCCTCTGGCTGCACCGTCCGGCGGCGGGACGCTGAGCGACGTGCTCCGCCTGACGTGGACGTTCCTCTGGCTCAGCTTCCTCTGCGTCGGCGGCGGCGTCGGCGTGATCCCCGAGATGCAGCGGCAGGTGGTCCAGAACCACCAGTGGGTCACGGCGCGCGAGTTCGTCGACGGCTACACCCTGGCCCAGCTCACGCCCGGCCCGAACATGCTCATCGCGGCCTTCGTCGGCTACCGCGCGCACGGCGTGCCGGGCGCGCTGCTCGCCACCCTCGCGATGTTCCTGCCCACGTCGCTGATGGCCATCCTCGTCGCCGACCGGTGGCGGCGCTGGCGCGACCATCCCTGGGCCGGGGCCGCGGAGCGCGCGCTGGCGCCGGTCGGGATGGGGCTCATGGCCGCCGGCGTCTACACGCTCGCGCGCTCGGCCCTGCACGACGCGCTCACCATCGCCCTGGCGCTCGGCGCGGCGCTCGTGCTCGCGACGCGCTGGGCGCCCCCCATGCTCGTGATCCTGGTCGCCGGCCTCGTCGGCTGGCTGCTCGGCGCCTGAAAGGAGATCACCGTCCATGTCCGCTCCCACCGTCGCCATCGTCGGGCTCGGCTTCGGCCGCGCCCATATCCCCGCCTTCCAGGCCCACGGCTGCCGCGTGGTGGCCCTCTGCCAGCGCGACCAGGCCTCGGCGCGGAAGATCGCCGACGCCTACGGCGTGCCGGAGGTCTTCGCGCGCTGGCAGGACGCGCTCGACCGCGCGCGGCCCGAGATCGTCGTGATCGCCACGCCGCCCCACCTGCACCGGGACATCGCGCTGGCGGCGGTCGCGGCCGGCGCGCACATCCTCTGCGAGAAGCCCGTGGCCATGACGCAGGCGGAGGCGCGGGCGATGGTCGATGCGGCCGCGCGCTCCGGCCGCGTGGCCATGACCGGATTCAACTGGCGCTTCCCGGCGGCGATGCAGCGGCTGCACGCGATGGTCCGCGACGGGTTCGTCGGCCGCGTGCTGCACGTGGGCGGCCGCTGGTTCGGCGCCCGCTGGGCCGACGAGGCCAGCGCGCCGACGTGGCGCATGGACCGGGCGCAGGCCGGCCACGGCGCGATGGGCGACATGGGCGTCCACCTGGTCGATCTCGTCCGCTGGACCTGCGGCGACGTCCGGCGCCTCGTCGCCCACGCCGGCATCGCCTACCCGCGCACGGTGCCCGGCGGCGGCAAGGCGGCCGACGCGGAGGATTACGCGACCGTCGTGGCCGAGCTCGCCTCCGGCGCGCAGGCCACGCTGGCGGTGAGCCGCGCGGCCCACGGTCGCAACGATCACGCGCTGGAGATCTACGGCACGCGCGGCGCGCTCGCCTATCGCCTGACCCGCGAGCAGGCGCGCTGGTACGCCGGCGAGCTGCTCGCCGCGTCGTCCGGCGGCGCGTTACAGCCCGTGGCCGTGGACGCGCCCGCCGTCGAGGGCGGCGACCAGATGGACGTGCTCGGCAAGGCCACCATCGGCCCGCTCGTCGGCCGGCTGCTCGAGGCCATCCGGACGGGCGCGCCCGCGTCGCCCTCGCTCGCGGACGGGCTGGCCGCGCAGCGCGTGCTGGACGCCGTGCTGGAGTCGGTCGCGCGGCGCGCGTGGGTCGACGTACAGGACGCGTAGGGTCCGCGGCGCGCCGGCGCGGCGCCGGGCCGGGCGCCCCGTCGCGTCAGAACGTGAGGCGAAGCCCGCCGCGGACGACGCGCGGGGTCCCGACGGAGACCACGCCGTCGGTGGTGCGCCCGGTCGCGTAGGTGCGGTCCAGGAGGTTCTCGACGGCCACGAACACCTCGCTCCACCGCGTGATCGCGCGGGAGAGGACGACGTCGAGGACGACATAGCCGCCGAGCGGGAGCGTGTTCAGGTCGTCCTCGTACTGCGGGCCGACGTAGCGCCCGGTGACGGCGCCGGTGACGACGGCGGGATGGCTGTAGCGGAGGCTCAGCGTCGCCGTGTGCTCCGGCACCTGCGCGAGCCGCTTGCCCTCGAGCGCCGGCTGCTGGGACGCCTCCTCGACGCGCGCGTCGGTGTACAGGTGGCTGGCCACGAGACGCCAGTCGCGCGCGAGCCGCACGTCCAGCTCGGTCTCGATCCCGCGCACGCGCGCGAGGTCCAGGTTCTGGCGCTGGCGGCACGTCGTGCCGACCGGGCAGTCGGGCAGGCGCGTGGCCAGCGTGACGTTGGCGACGAGGTCCTTCACGTCGCTCCAGAAGGCGGTCGCCCGCGCCTCCACCGGTCCCACGCGCTGCTGGACGCCGAGCTCTCCGCCGGTCACGCGCTCGGGGCGGAGGTGCTCGTTGGCGACAGTGACGTCGTTGCGCACGCGGAAGACCCGGTAGAGCTCGTTGAGCGTGGGCACCCGGAAGCCCTGGTAGGCGGAGAGCCGCACGGCGGTGGTCGGGGTGGCGTGCACGAGCGCGGCCAGCCGCGGGCTCGCGATGAGCCGCTCGATGTCGCCGAAGGCGTGGAAGGCGGGCACCCCGCTGTTCGGCGCGGGGAACTGCTCGCGGCGCTCGGCGTCGTACACGGTCCAGTAGTCGAGCCGGACGCCGCCGAGCAGCTCCAGCACGGGCACCGGCCTCCACACGTCCTGCAGGAAGATGCCGCCGATGACCTGCTGGCCCCCGGCGACGCGGCTGCGGACGAAGTTGCCGTTGACGTACACGCGCTCGCGCGTGTCCCCCGCCATCCAGCGCACGTCGCCGCCGGCGGTGAGGCGGTGGTCGTCGAGCCGCCGGTTCCACTGCAGGAAGCCGCCGGCGGACGTGCTCGGCACGCGCTGGTCGAGGGCGAGCGTCTCCGCGCTGCGGTCGGCGGCCTGGCTGGAGAACGTGCTGCGGAACTTCTGGACGTCCGCGAAGACGGCGAAGGACAGCTCGCCCGCGTCGAGGTCGCCGAGGCGGCCGCCCACCGAGGCGGCGCCGGCGTCGGTGTGGTTGAACTGCAGCGGCGTGCCGTTGCCGCGCGCCTCCTCGAAGAAGTTCCCGGACAGGAAGAACGTCGCGTCGGGCGCCGCCACCAGCTCCGCGCGGCCGTTCACCGTGGTGTGGCTCGACTCGGCGTCGATGTCGATGGCGCCGCGGCGCGACTCCTTGACCACCGGGTAGCCGCCGGTGTCGTACCGGTTGCCCTCGAGGCTGACGCGCCACGGGCCCTGGACCTCGGTGAGCAGGAGGTCCACGTTGTAGGTGTCGTGGCTGCCGTAGCTGCCCTCGAAGAAGGCGGCGCGCCGCGTCGGCTTGCGCGTCAGGACGTTGATCACGCCGCCGACCGCGTAGTTGCCCCAGACGCTCGAGCCGCCGCCCCGCACGACCTCGATCTGGTCGATCCCGAGCATCGGCATGCGGTTCCAGTACACCCAGCCGCCGAAGGCGTCGTTGACCGGGATCCCGTCGACCAGCACGAGGGCACGGCTGGTCCCGCTCGGTCCGATGCCGCGGAGCGACACGCCCTGCGTCGTCGGGTGGCCGACGACGCTCGAGGTGCGGCGGAAGAGGCTGAAGCCGGGCACCTGGCGCAGGAGATCGTCGACGGTCTGGCTCGCCGACTGCCGGATGTCCTCGCGCGTGACGACCGTCACGCTCGCCGGCGCCTCCTCGGCGCGCTGCTCGAAGCGCGTGACGCTGACGACGACGGGCTCGAGCGTCGGCGTCTCCGGCTCCTGGCCGAGCGCGGGGCCGGCCGTGAGCGCGAGCAGCAGGAACGAGCGCAGAGCGCGGCGCATGGCGGGGCGACCGTACAGGCGCGCGCGGAAGATTGTCAACGACGACCGATCAGGGCTTCAGGACCACCTTCAGGCACTCGTCCGCCTTGTGCCCGAACATGTCGAAGCCGCGCGGCGCGTCCTCGAGCGGGAGCCGGTGCGTGATCACGAAGCTCGGGTCGACCTCGCCCTTCACGATGCGCTCGAGCAGCGGCGTCATGTACCGCTGCACGTGGCACTGGCCCGCGCGCAGCGTCAGCGACCGGTTCATCAGGGCGCCCATGGGGAACTTGTCGACGAAGCCGCCGTACACGCCGATGACGGACACCGTGCCGCCGTTCCGGCACGCCATGATCGCCTCCCGCAGCGCGTGCGGGCGGTCGGTCTCGAGCCCGGTCGCCTGCTTGACCCGGTCGTAGACGCCCACCGGGCCGGGCACGTGCGCCTCCATGCCTACCGCGTCGATGCAGGCGTCGGGGCCACGCCCGCCGGTCATGTCCTTGAGCGCGTCGTGGACGTCGAGCTCCTCGTAGTTGATCGTCTCTGCCGCGCCGGCGAGCTCGCGCGCCATCCGCAGGCGATACGGGACCCGGTCGATCGCGATGACGCGCTCGGCGCCGAGGAGCGAGGCGCTCTTGATCGCGAGCTGCCCGACCGGTCCGCAGCCCCAGACGGCGATCGTGTCGCCGGGCTGGATGTTGCACATCTCGGCGCCCATGTACCCGGTGGGGAAGATGTCGGACAGGAAGAGCACCTTCTCGTCGGGGATGCCGGCGGGCACCTTCAGCGGGTTCACGTCGGCGAACGGCACGCGCGCGTACTCCGACTGGCCGCCGGGGTAGCCGCCGAGCATGTGGGAGTACCCGTAGATGCCGGCCGGTGAGTAGCCCCAGAGCTTCTCCGCCATCCAGGCGTTGGGATTGGTGTTCTCGCAGGTGGAGAAGAGACCGCGCGCGCACTGCGCGCACGCGCCGCACGCGATCGGAAACGGGACGACCACGCGGTCGCCCACCTGGAGGTTCCGCACGCCGGATCCCGTCTCGACGACCTCGCCCATGAACTCGTGGCCCAGGATGTCGCCCGACTTCATGGTCGGGACGAAGCCGTTGTAGAGGTGCAGGTCGGACCCGCAGATCGCGGACGAGGTGATCCGCACGATCGCGTCCCGCTCGCTGAGGATCGTCGGCTCGGGCACCTGCTCCACGCGGACGTCCGTCTTGCCCATCCAGCAGATCGCTCTCATCGCGCGCCTCCTGCCACGGCAATCTGCCCGGTCTCCATGAGCTGCTTGAAGCGCCGCAAGTCCTCCTGGAGCTGCTGCTCGGGCGCGTAGCCGATGAGCTTGGCGGCGGCCGCGGTCAGCGCGCCGCCGGGGGGCCGGTACTCCAGCTCCACCGTGACCGTCGTCCCGCTCCCGCCCGCGGCCGGCTCGAACCGGGCGACGCCGGCGTGCCGGAACGGCGCCGGCACCAGCGAGCGCCACGCGATCCGCTCGTTCGGCCGCTCGTCCGTCACCTCGGCGTCCCACTCGAGGCCGACACCGCCGGGCCCGCGCGCCCGCCAGTGCGTCCGGCGGTCGCCGGTGACCTGCACGGACTCCACCCGCTCCATGAACCGCGGGTGATTCGTGAGGTCGCGCCAGAAGTGGTACAGGGCGTCCGGCGGCCGGTTGACGGTGATGCGCTTGCGCACGCGCAGCGTGCCGCCCGCGTCGGCGTGGACCGAGAGGCGGCCGAGGCCCCGGAGCTGCTCGGCGCAGAACGCGTCGACCGCGGTCGCCCCGAGCGCACCCGCGGTCGCCGCGGCCAGTCGTCCGCGGTGGACCCGCCGCGCCGCGAACCCGGCGCCGAGGAGCGCCAGGTCCATCACGTCGCCC
>DASUPA010000141.1:0-6636 GCA_036276335.1 Candidatus Methylomirabilota bacterium
ACAAGGTCGACGCGCAGCAGGCGCGGCGCGTGCTCGATCGTCTCGTCGGCTACAGCCTCTCGCCGCTGCTGTGGGACAAGGTCCAGCGCGGCCTGTCCGCCGGCCGCGTGCAGTCGGTGGCCGTCCGCTTGATCGTCGACCGCGAGCGGGAGGTCGGCGCCTTCGTGCCCGTCGAGTACTGGTCGCTCCACGCCCGGCTGTCGGCCAAGCACCCGCCGGAGTTCGAGGCGACGCTGCGCGAGGTGGCGGGCGAGAAGGCCTCGCTGGCGACCGAGGACGAGACCCGCGCCCTCGTGGCGCGCCTGGACGGCCAGCGCTTCGTCGTGCGATCGGTCACCCGCGGCGAGCGCCGGCGGAATCCCGCGCCCCCGTTCATCACCTCCACGCTGCAGCAGGACGCCGGCCGCAAGCTCGGATTCTCGGCGAAGAAGACCATGACGGTGGCCCAGCAGCTCTACGAAGGCATCGAGCTCGGGGACGAGGGCGCCGTCGGCCTGATCACGTACATGCGCACGGACTCGGTCCGCATCGCGCAGGATGCACAGGCCGAGGCGCGCCGATGGGCCACCGAGCGTCTCGGGGCCGAGTACCTGCCGGACGCGCCTCCCACCTACAAGTCGCGCGGCAGCGCGCAGGAGGCGCACGAGGCGATCCGGCCCTCCGACGTGAACCGGGAGCCGAAGGCCGTGGCGCGCTTCCTCACCAAGGACCAGCTGGCGCTCTACCGCCTCGTCTGGGAGCGGTTCCTGGCCAGCCAGCTCATGCCCGCCGTGTACGACACCGTTGCCGCCGACGTGGTGGCCGGCGACTGCGTCTTCCGCGCCCAGGGGCAGACGCTGAAGTTCAAGGGCTTCACGGCGGTGTACGTGGAGAGCCGCGAGGACGACGAGACGGCGGCCGACGACGAGGCCGACCGCGCCATGCCCGTCCTCGAGGAGGGCGAGGTGCTGACGCTGCACGGGCTCGATCCCAAGCAGCACTTCACGCAGCCGCCGCCGCGCTACACGGAGGCCTCGCTGATCAAGGCGCTCGAGGAGCTCGGCATCGGCCGGCCGTCGACGTACGCCTCGATCCTCGGGACGATCATCAACGACCGCGGCTACGTGCGGCGCGAGCGGCGGACGCTGTTCCCGACGGAGCTCGGCATCGCCGTCACCGACAAGCTGCTGCCCTTCTTCAGCGACATCATGAACGTCGAGTTCACCGCCCAGATGGAAGGCGAGCTCGACAAGGTCGAAGAGGGCGAGCTGTCGTGGGTGGACACGATCAAGGAGTTCTACGAGCCGTTCAAGCGCGACCTGGCCCGGGCCAAGAAGGAGATGGGCAGCGAGAAGGCGGGCGTGCCCATCGGGGAGGCGTGCCCCGAATGCGGCGGCGATCTCCTCGAGCGCCGCGGCCGCTTCGGGAAGTTCATCGCCTGCTCGAACTACCCGGACTGCAAGTACAAGCGCAACCTGCCGGGGAGCGAGCGGGCCGAGGACCAGCCGACGGACGAGATCTGCCCGACGTGCGGCAAGCCCATGGTCATCAAGCACGGCCGCTTCGGCAAGTTCATCGCGTGCTCGGGCTACCCCGACTGCAAGACGACGAAGCCCGTCACCCTCGGCATCGCGTGTCCGCAGACCGGGTGCGCCGGTCAGCTCGTGGAGCGGCGGTCCCGCAAGGGCCGGACCTTCTACGGGTGCTCGGCCTATCCGGCGTGCAACTTCGTCGTCTGGCAGCGGCCGGTGGCCGAGCCGTGCCCGAAGTGCGGCGCCACGTTCCTCACCGAGCGCGTGGCCCGCGGGCGCCAGGTGCGCACCTGCGTGCGCGAGGGCTGCGACTACAAGCAGGAGGAAGAGATCACCGTCGCATGAAGCAGCCGGTGACGGCCTTCCTCCGGCACCTCGAGGTGGAGAAGAACGCCTCGCCCCACACGCTCCGCAGCTACGGATCCGACCTTGCCGACTTCGAGCAGCACCTGGCCGCCCACTCGATGGACGTCGTGGCGGCCGACGCCCGCGCCGTGCGCGGCTGGCTCGCGGCGCTCCACGCCCGCGGGCTGGACCCCGCCTCGGTCGCCCGCAAGCTGGCGGCGGTCCGCAGCTTCTATCGCTTCCTGGTGCGGCGCGGCGTGGTGGAGCGCAACCCCGCGCGCGAGCTGCGGGCGCCGCGCCTGACGCGCAAGCTCGTCGGCTTCCTGCCCATCGACGAGGCGGCGGCGGTCGTCGGCGCCCGCGGGCTCGGCGGGGCGGCGCGCGCGCGCGACGTGGCGATCCTCGAGCTGCTGTACGCCACGGGGCTCCGGGTCTCCGAGCTGGCCGGGCTGGACCTCGAGGCGCTCGACCGCGAGCGCCGCACGGTGCGGGTGCTCGGCAAGGGGCGCAAGGAGCGCATCGTGCCGTACGGGGCGGCGGCCGCCCAGGCGCTCGACGCCTATCTGGGCTCGCGCGCCGCGGGCGGCGGGCCGGTGTTCACCCGCGCCCGCGGCGGCCGGCTCGGCGTGCGCTCGATCCGCGCGATCGTGCGCCGCGCCGCCGGCGCCGCCGGCGTCACGCGACGGGTGACTCCGCACACGCTGCGCCACACGTTCGCCACGCACCTGCTGGACGCGGGGGCGGACCTCCGCGTCATCCAGGAGCTCCTGGGGCACAGCCGCCTGTCGACCACGCAGCGCTACACGCACGTGGGCGCCGACCAGCTGATGAAGGTGTACGACGCCGCGCATCCGAGGGCCGAGCGGACCCGACGGCCGCTACAATAGGGTCCATGTTCCACGCGACGACGGTGCTGGCCGTCCGGCACCGCGGGCAGGTCGCCATCGCCGGCGACGGGCAGGTCACCATCGGCAACACGGTGGTGAAGGCGGGCGCCCGCAAGGTGAGGAAGCTCTACCACGACCGCGTGCTGGCGGGCTTCGCCGGCGCGGCCGCCGACGCCTTCACCCTCTTCTCGCGGTTCGAGGCGCGGCTCGAGGAGCACCGCGGCAACCTGCCGCGGGCGGCCGTCGAGCTGGCCAAGGACTGGCGCACCGACCGGGTGCTGCGCCGGCTCGAGGCGATGCTCGGCGTGGCCGATCGCGACCACTCCCTCATCGTGTCGGGGACGGGCGACGTGATCGAGCCGGACGACGGGCTGATCGGCATCGGCTCCGGAGGCCCGTTCGCCCTGGCGGCGGCGCGCGCCCTCATCGCGCACTCCGACCTCGACGCCAAGAGCATCGTCGGCGAGGCCATGCGCGTCGCCGCCGGCATCTGCATCTACACCAACGACCAGATCACCGTGGAAGTCCTGTGACCGGGGAGCGCAGCCCGGCCGCGCCTCGAACAGGCCCTGTGACCGGGGAGCGCAGCCACATCGCACCTCGAACAGGCCACCCACGGCTCGAGCCGATCTCCGAGCGGTCGCTCCAATGAGCGCGAGCCTGACGCCGGCGCAGATCGTGGCGGAGCTCGACCGCTACATCGTGGGACAGGGCAAGGCCAAGCGCGCGGTGGCCATCGCGCTGCGCAATCGCTGGCGGCGCCAGAACGTCCCGGCCGAGCTGCGCGACGAGGTCGCGCCGAAGAACATCATCATGATCGGCCCCACCGGGGTGGGGAAGACGGAGGTGGCGCGCCGCCTCGCCAAGCTCGCGCAGGCCCCGTTCATCAAGGTCGAGGCCTCGAAGTACACCGAGGTGGGCTACGTGGGCCGGGACGTGGAGTCGATGATCCGGGACCTCACCGAGCTCAGCGTCAACATGGTTAAGGCCGAGCGCACGGCGCAGGTCCAGGACAAGGCCGAGCAGCTGGCGGAGGACCGGCTGCTGGACCTGCTGCTGCCGCGCCGCGGCGGCGAGCCCTTCGGCAGCGCCTCGCTGGAGCAGGTCTCGCCCGACGCCTCGTCCCGCGAGGCGACGCTGGACAAGCTCCGCGCGCAGCTCCGCGCGGGGCGCCTCGACGACCGGGTGGTGGAGATCGAGACGCAGCAGCAGGCCATGCCGATGCTCGAGGTGTTCTCGGGGCAGGGGATGGAAGAGATGGGCATCAACCTGAAGGACATGCTCTCCAACCTGATGCCGGGCCGGACCAAGCGCCGCCGGGTGCGGGTGGCGGAGGCGCGGCGGCTGCTCGTCCAGGAGGAGGCCGCCAAGCTCGTCGACATGGACGAGGTGATCCCGCAGGCCGTCCGCCGCGTGGAGAACTCGGGGATTGTCTTCCTGGACGAGCTGGACAAGGTCGCCGGCCGGGAGGGCACCCACGGGCCCGACGTCTCGCGCGAGGGCGTCCAGCGGGACCTGCTGCCGATCGTCGAAGGCTCGTCGGTCACCACGAAGTACGGCATCGTCCGAACCGACCACGTGCTGTTCATCGCGGCCGGGGCCTTCCACGTGGCCAAGCCCTCCGACCTGATCCCCGAGCTGCAGGGGCGCTTCCCCATCCGGGTGGAGCTCGAGCCCTTGACGCGCGAGGATTTCGTCCGCATTCTGACCGAGCCGCAGAACGCGCTCATACGGCAATATGTGGAGCTGCTGAAGACGGAGCGGGTGACGCTCCGCTTCTTGCCGGAGGCGGTGGAGGCCGTCGCCGACATCGCCATGCGCGTCAACGCGAGCACGGAGAACATCGGCGCGCGGCGCCTGTACACGATCATGGAGAAGCTGCTGGAGGACATCTCGTTCGAGGCGCCCGACATGCCGGGCAAGGACCTGACCATCGACGCCGAGTACGTTCGACAGCGGCTGGCCGACATCTGGCGGGACCAGGACCTGTCCCGGTACATCCTGTGATGGACAACGAGGTGAAGCGGGTCGAGATCCTCATGGAGGCGCTCCCGTACATCCGGGAGTTCTCCGGCAAGTCGGTCGTGATCAAGTACGGCGGCGCGGCCATGGACCGGGCGGACCTGAAGGAGACGTTCGCGCTGGACGTCATCCTGCTCCACCTGGTCGGCATCAATCCGGTGATCGTCCACGGCGGCGGGCCGCAGATCGGGGCCCTGATGAAGCGTCTCGGCAAGGAGCCCGAGTTCGTGGGGGGCATGCGCGTCACCGACGAGGAGACGGTCGAGATCGTCGAGATGGTGCTGGTGGGCAAGATCAACAAGGAGATCGTCGGGCTCATCAACCACCACGGCGGCAAGGCGGTCGGCCTGTCGGGCAAGGACGGCCAGCTCCTGCTGGCCCGGCGCCGCCTGCACCGGCTCGAGAGCGGCGAGCTCGTGGACATCGGGCTCGTGGGCGAGGTGGAGCGCGTCAACCCCGAGCCGATCCGGCTGCTGGAGGAGCGCGGCTTCATCCCCGTGATCGCGCCCGTCGGCGGCGGGGGCGGCGGGGAGACGTACAACATCAACGCGGACCTGGTGGCGGGCGAGGTGGCGGCGGCGCTGCGGGCCGAGAAGCTCATCCACCTCACGGACGTGCAGGGGATCAAGGGCCCGGACAGCAAGCTCGTCAGCACGCTCGCCCGCAAGGACGCCGAGCGGCTCATGAAGGCGGGGGTCATCGACGGCGGGATGCTGCCGAAGGTCGAGTCGTCGCTCCGTGCGCTCGAGGGCGGCACCGCCAAGGCGCACATCATCGACGGGCGGCTGCCGCACGCGATCCTGCTCGAGCTGTTCACGCGCGAGGGCATCGGCACGGAGATCGTCCTGTGAGTCGGTGGGATCATGCAATGAACGTAGTCTCAGCCCGAACGTCGGGCGCCGGAGCCCGGCGAAGGCGCCCCGACGGCGAATAATTATGGACACCAAGACGCTGATGGAGTGGTCGACCCGGTATCACACGCCGAACTACGGGCGCACGCCGATCGTGCTCGTGCGCGGCGAGGGCAGCCGCGTCTGGGACTCCGACGGCCGCGAGTACCTCGACTTCACCACGGGCATCGCGGTGACCTCGCTCGGCCACTGCCATCCCGTCGTCACCGGCGCCATCCGCGAGGCGGCGGCCACGCTGATGCACGTCTCCAACATCTTCCACACAGCGCCGCAGATCCACCTGGCCAAGCTGCTGGTGGAGCACTCGTTCGCCGACCGCGTCTTCTTCTGCAACTCGGGGGCGGAGGCCAACGAGGCGGCGCTCAAGCTGGCCCGGAAGTACGGCAAGGAGCGGCTCGCGTCGGACCGCTACGAGGTCATCTCGACGATGAACTCGTTCCACGGGCGGACGCTGGCCACGCTCGCCGCCACCGGGCAGCCGAAGTATCACCACGGGTTCGAGCCGCTGCCGGCGGGATTCAAGCAGGTCCCCTACAACGACCTGCGGGCCGTGGAGCGCGCGATGGACAGCCACACGGCGGCCATCCTCGTGGAGCCGATCCAGGGCGAGGGCGGCGTGCACGTGCCTGACGACGACTACCTGCCGGGGCTCCGCAAGCTCTGCGACGAGTCGGGCGCGCTGCTGATCTTCGACGAGATCCAGACCGGCATGGGGCGGACGGGCCGGCTGTGGGGCTACGAGCACGCGGGCGTCGAGCCCGACATCATGACGCTGGCCAAGGCGCTCGCGAACGGGGTGCCGATCGGCGCCATGCTGTGCCGCGAGCACGTGTCCAGCGTGCTGACGGCCGGCAGCCACGGGTCGACGTTCGGCGGCACGCCGTTCGTCACGTCGGTGGCGCTCGCCACGCTGACGGCCGTGATCGGCGACAAGCTGCCCGAGCGCGCGGCGCGCCTCGG
>DASUPA010000142.1:0-4240 GCA_036276335.1 Candidatus Methylomirabilota bacterium
CGGCGCTCGGGCGCTCGGCGGTCGCCACCGGCAGCATCGCCGTGTCCAGGGGCGGCGCGGGCGGGAGGCCGGTCACCTCCAGGATCTCCTGCTCGTTGAGCGTCTCTCGAGCCACCAGCGCGGCGGCGAGCGCGTCGAGCTGCGCGCGGTGCGCCGTCAGGAGCCGCTTGGCCTCCGCGTGGCTCTCGCCGATGATCCGGCGCACCTCGGCGTCGATGGCCTCGGCCGTGCGGTCGCTGAACGGCTTGCCCGCGCCGTACCCGTTCGGCGCGCTCAGGTACGGGTTCTCGCGCGGCGCGAGCTGCACGAGCCCGAGCCGCTCGCTCATGCCCCAGCGCGTCACCATCCGTCGCGCCAGCGCCGTCGCTTGCTCGATGTCGTTCTCCGCCCCGGTCGTCCGGGTGCCGTAGACGATCTCCTCGGCCGCGCGGCCGCCCAGCATCCCGACGATCCGCGCGCGCAGGTACCCTTCCGGATAGTTGTAGCGGTCGGTGTCCGGCCGCTGGTAGGTCACGCCGAGGGCCTGGCCGCGCGGCACGATGGTCACCCGGTTCACCGGATCGGCGCCCGGCACCACCAGCCCCAGGATGGCGTGTCCGCCCTCGTGATAGGCGATGCGCTCCTTGTCGGCGCGGCTCAGCAGCAGCGGACGCTCGGGTCCGAGCACGATCTTCTCGAGCGCGTCCAGGAAGTCCTTGTGCCGGACCGAGTCCTGGTCCCGCCGGGCCGCGAGCAGCGCCGCCTCGTTGACCAGATTCTTCAGATCGGCCCCCGAGAACCCCGGCGTCGCGGCGGCGAGCTCGGTCAGGCTGGCTTCGCTCGCCAGCGGCACGCGGCGAGTGTGCACCTTGAGAATGGCCTCGCGCCCGGCCCGGTCGGGCAGGTTCACCACGACGCGCCGGTCGAAGCGGCCGGGGCGCAGGAGGGCCTTGTCCAGGACCTCCGGCTGGTTCGTGGCGGCCAGCACGATGATGCCCTCCCGGCTGGAGAATCCGTCCATCTCGGTGAGGATCTGGTTCAGCGTCTGCTCCTGCTCGCCGGTGCCGCCGATCGAGATCTGCCCCCGCGCGCGGCCGATGGCGTCGAGCTCGTCGATGAAGACGATGGCCGGCGCGTGCTCGCGCGCCTGCTTGAAGAGGTCGCGAACCCGCGCCGCGCCGACGCCCACGATCATCTCCACGAACTCCGCGGCGCTCATGGAGAAGAACGGCACCCCCGCCTCTCCGGCCACCGCGCGCGCGAGCAGGGTCTTGCCGGTGCCGGGCGCGCCCACCAGCAGCACGCCCTTCGGCGCCGTGCCGCCCAGGCGCGTGTACTTCGCGGGGTCCCGGAGGAACTCGACGATCTCGACGAGCTCGTTCTCCGCCTCGTCGATGCCGGCGACGTCGTCGAAGCTGACCTTCGTGTCTTTCTCCTGGTCGTACCGGCGCGCCCGGCTCTTGCCGATGCCCATGAGGCCGCCGCCGCCCATCATGCCGGCGCCCTGTTGCGCGCGCCGGAACATCCAGACGTAGAAGGCGATGAACAGGAGCGCCGGGCCGAACCCGAACAGCAGCGTCGCCCACGGGCTGCCGCCCTCGTCGATCGGCTCCGCGCTGATCTCGACCCCGTGCTCGATCAGCAGCGTCTCCAGGCCGGGGTCGACGAAGGCGGGCAGCGTGGTGGTGAAGTTCCTCGCGGTCTTCGGCGGGCCCCGGCGCACCGCGCCGCGGTCGGCCGCCGTCTGCGACTCGGCCTCCGGCGTCTTCGCCTCGGAGGCCGGGGGATAGGTGACGGGCTCCTTGAAGCGGCCCGTCAGCGTCTCGCCGCGGCTGTAGATCGCCTCGACGTTGCCCTTCGTCACCTGCGCCTTGAAGAGGGTGTACGGCACCGTGAGCGGCTCCTCCGGGGACGGCATGAGCGCGCGCACGAGCACGAAGTTCGCGACCAGCACGAGGAGGAACCAGAGCCACGTCCGGCGCGGCGGCATCTGCATCGGCCCGGCGCCCTTCGGGGTGCCCGCCCGGGTGTCGGCCGGCTTCTTCGGCTGTCCCGTCACGCTCATGGCGACCTCCGTCGGGGAGCCTGGCGTCCCCGGTCCGCCGCACGGATGAACACCTTGCTCAGCTCCCGCAGCCACAGCACGGAGCTTCCCACCGCCGCGCAGCGCAGCCAGTCCCCCGCGCTCAGGCTCTCCGTCGCGAACGCCTGCTGCAGGAACGGCACGTAGACGACCGCCGCTTGCAACGCCAGCGAGAGCAGGATGGCCCCCCACAGCCACCGGTTGGCGAACATGCCCTCGAACGCGCTGCGCTCGTCCGAGCGCGCGTTGAAGACGGTGAACAGCGAGAAGAACACCACCGTGGTGAACGCCATCGTCTGCGCGTATCGCATGGTACCCGAGCCCTCGACGAAACCGCCGGGCAAGCTCCAGTCGAGCACGAGCAGGGTCCCGGCCGCCATGATGACGCCGACGAGGACGATCCCGGCCCACATCCGCCGGGTGATGGCGCCTTCGCCTCGGGCCCGCGGCGGCTCGCGCATCACGCCGGGGTCCGCGGGATCGACGCCGAGCGCGAGCGCGGGGGCGCCGTCCGACACGAGGTTGATCCAGAGGATGTGCGTCGCCAGGAGCGGGAGCGCGACCGCGCTGCCGTCGTGCGCCGTGAGGCCGATCGCGTCGGCCAGCAGCACGCCGACGAACATGACGATCACTTCCCCGAGGTTCGAGGACAGCAGGTAGCGCAGGAACTTGCGGATGTTCGCGAAGATCGCGCGGCCCTCCTCGACGGCGGCGACGATGGTGGCGAAGTTGTCGTCGGCGAGGACCATGTCGGCCGCTTCCCGGGACACGTCCGTTCCGGCGATGCCCATGGCCACCCCGATGTCCGCCGTCTTCAGCGCGGGCGCATCGTTGACGCCGTCTCCCGTCATCGCCACCGTCTCGCCCTGACGCTGCAGCGCCGTGACGATCAGCAGCTTGTGCCGGGGGTCGACCCGCGCGTAGACGGACGCCTCCCGGACCACCCGCTCGAGCTGCCCCTCCGGCATGCGCTCCAGCTCCGCGCCGGTGACCGCGGGCGCGTCGCCGGCGATGCCGAGCTCGGCGGCGATGACGGCCGCGGTGACGGGATGATCGCCCGTGATCATCACCGGGCGAATGCCGGCACGCCGGGCTCGGGCGACCGCCTCCCGCGCCTCCGGGCGGGGCGGGTCCATCATGCCGATCAAGCCCAGGAAGACGAGGTCGTGCTCGACCCCGCCGTCGACGCCCTCCCGCGCGAATCCATCCCGGGCCACCGACCGGAAGGCGGCCCCCAGCGTGCGCAGCGCCTCGCGGGCCAGCGCCTCGTTCGTCCGCGCGATCTCCGCGCGGCGCTCCGGGGTGAGGGGGCGCGCCGTCTCGCCGACCAGCTCCTGCGAGCAGCGCGCGAGGAGGACGTCCGGCGCCCCCTTGGTGAACGCGAGCAGCCGGTCCTGGTGCTCGGCATCCGTGTGGATCGTGCTCATCAGCTTGCGCTCCGAGGAGAACGGCACCTCGGCCACGCGCCCGAAGCGGGCGTCCAGCGCGTCGTCCTCCAGCCCCGCCTTCCGCGCCGCCACGATGAGCGCGCCCTCCGTCGGATCGCCCTGCACCGTCCAGCGCCCGCCCCGCTCCTGCAGGACGGCGTTGGTGGCGCGATCGGCCGCGGCGAGCGTGCGCGCGAGCTCCGCGCGCAGGGCGCCGTCGATCGGGCCGCCGCCGTCCCGGCGGACCTCCCCCCGGGGCTCGTAGCCGGTGCCCTCCAGCGTCACGCGGCCGCTCGCGGTCACGATCGCGCGCACGGTCATCTCGTTCCTCGTCAGCGTGCCGGTCTTGTCGGAGGCGATGACGGTCGCCGAGCCGAGCGTCTCGACGGAGGCGAGCCGCCGCACGATGGCGTTCCGCCTCGCCATCCGCTGCACGCCGAGGGCGAGCACCGCCGTCACCACCGCCGGGAGCCCCTCCGGCACCGCCGCCACCGCCAGCGCGACCCCCAGGATGAGCACGTCGAAGATCGCCGCGACCCCGGTCACGTCTTCCACGAGCAGGATGGTCGTGATCATCACGACCGCGATCGCGACGACGACGCCGGCCAGCAGCCTCCCCACGCGGGCGAGCTCGCGCTGGAGGGGCGTCGTCTCCGCGGGCGCCTCCTTCAGCATCCCGGCGATGCGGCCCATCTCCGTCTGCATGGCCGTCGCCACGACCACCGCGCGGCCGTGCCCGTAGGTCACCGCC
>DASUPA010000143.1:0-9560 GCA_036276335.1 Candidatus Methylomirabilota bacterium
ACGGGGCCGGCGCCGGCTGGCCGGGCGGCGTGTTCGGCGGCGCCTGGTTGCGCAACGGGCGCAGCGTCCGGAGGTAGGCGACGACGGCGGCGACGTCCGCTTCCGTCAGCGCGCTGTACGAGGGCCACGGCATCACGGGAACCAGCGCGCGGCCGTCGGGACGCACGCCCTGGCGGATCGCGCGCGCGATCTGGGCGTCGGTCCAGCGCCCGAGCCCGGTCGCCGGGTCCGGCGTGAGGTTCGGCGGATAGAGGATGCCGGCCGGCGTGCCGAAGCCGACGTCGGAGCCGGCGAGGAACCGGTCCGTGTCGGGGCGGCCGGTGAGCGCGCCGGGCGTGTGGCAGCCCGTGCAGTCCATGATTCGCACGAGGTAATAGCCGCGCTCGACAGCCGGCGTCTCGACGCGGCGTGGCGCCGTCGAGCACGCGCCGAGCGCGACGGTGAGCAGGGTGAGGGCGAGGGTCGTCGATCGCATGCCGCGTAGGCTACCATGCCAGGCGTGACGGACGCCTTCTACGTTCCGGACGGCGACGCCTACGTCGCCACCGAGCACACGCGCGGCCCGTGGAGCCCGAAGCACCAGCACGGCGGGCCGCCGGCGGCGCTGATCGCGCACGTGGCCGAGCGGATGGCGCCGGGGTTCACGGTCGCCCGGGTCACCGTCGACTTCCTGCGGCCGGTGCCGATCGACCGCCTCGGCGTGCGCGTGGAGACGCTGCGCGCCGGCTCGAAGGTCCAGCGCCTGGTGGGCACGCTGCTGCACGGCGACGCGCCGCTGGCCCGCGCGACGCTGACGGTGGTCCGGACCGCCGGCGTCGACATCCACATGGCGCCCGGGGCGGCGCCGCTGCCGTCGCCGGAGCAGTCCGCTCCCTTCCAGTTCCCCTTCTTTCGCGACCCGGTCGGCTACCACACGGCGATGGAGTCGCGCCTGGCGCTCGGACCGTTCGGGCGTGGCCGCGTCGCGATCTGGATGCGCCAGCGCGTGCCGCTGCTGCCCGACACGGTGCCGTCGCCCGTGGAGCGCGTGCTGATCGCCGCCGACTCCGGCAGCGGCGTGAGCGCGGGGATCGAGCACGCGAGCCACACCGCCATCAACTTCGACCTCACGGTGGCGCTGCACCGGCCGCTCGAGGGCGAGTGGGTCGGGCTCGACTCCGTGTCGACGTACGAGCCGCTCGGGCTCGGCCTCGCCGACACGCGCGTCCTTGACGTGCGCGGGCCGATCGGCCGCGCGCTGCAGGGGCTCGTGGTCGAGCGGCGGCCGGACGCGCGCTAGGTCAGGACGCGGCGCAGCCACGCCGCGATCGCGGCGATCTCCTCGGCGCAGACCGCGTGCTCCATCGGGTACTCGTGCCATTCCACGTCGTACCCGGCCTTTCGCAGCGCGTCGCGTGACAGCATCGCGCGCTCGACGGGGATGAGCGGGTCGTGGAGGCCGTGCGCCATGAAGATGGAGACGGCGCGGTTGGCGGCGCTCGCCTCCGCGGCCAGCGTGGACGCCAGCGGGAGATACGTCGACAGCGCCATGATGCCGGCCAGCCGCTCGGGATTCCGCAGGCCCGTCTGGAGCGCGATCGCCCCGCCCTGGGAGAAGCCGGCGAGCACGATGCGCGCGGCCGGCACGCCGCGCGCGCGCTCGCGGGCGACGAGCGCCTCCACGCCCGCCTGCGAGCGGCGGACGCCGGCGTCGTCCTCGCGCCGCACGCCGCCGAGGCTGTAGACGTCGTACCAGGCGCGCATCACGGCGCCGCCGTTGATCGTCACCGGCTGCGGCGGCGCGTGCGGGAAGACGAAGCGGACGGGCCTCGCCTCGGGCAGCTCGAGCTCCGGGACGATCGGCTCGAAGTCGTGGCCGTCGGCGCCCAGGCCGTGCAGCCAGATCACGGCGGCCGTCGGCCGCGCTCCCGTCTCGACCTCGAGCGTCTCCAGCACACCCGGATTATATGCCCGCGTGGGACAATCCCTCGGATGCCCGACCGCGAGAGCCTCGTCAGCGCCCGGCTGTGGCTCGCGTTCGCGACGATGCTGCTCGTGTCCGGCATCGGCAACACGTTTCCCGTCTTCTTTCCGCCGCTCCTCGCCGAGTTCGGCGGCTCGCGCGCCGCGACCGCGCTGACCGTCAGCCTCATCTGGATCGGCGGCGCCGTGCTCGCCCCCGTCGCCGGCGCGCTCGTCGATCGGCGCGACCCGCGACTCATCGTCGCCGGCGGCATCGTGGCCACCGCGCTGGGGCTGCTCGGCGGCGCGCTGGCGCCGGCGCTGCCCGTCTTCATCGTCTGCGTCGGCGCCGGCGCGGGCATCGGCGTCGGGCTCACCGGCATGGTGACCCAGGCCGCCGTCATCGCGGACACGTACACGCGCCGCCGCGGCTTCGCGACCGGCATCGCGTTCTCGGGCTCCATGGCCGGCTACGTGCTGGCGACGCCCGCCCAGCTGGCGATCGAGCACGTCGGCTGGCGCGGCACGCTCGGCATCTACGTCGTCCTGCTGCTCGCGCTGATCCCGTGCGTGGCGCTCGCGTACCCGGCGCGGCTGAGGCCGCGGACGGCGGCCGCCCGCACCGACCGCACGCTGGGGACGATCACGCGCTCGTGGCCGTTCTGGGCGCTGGCCACCGTCTTCTCGGTGGCGCCGCTGGTCGGATACCTCGCGACCACGCAGCACGCGCTCTACTTCACGGCGCACGGCCTCCGCGCCGACGAGGCGGCCGCGATGCTGATGGTCGGCGGCGCGCTGTCGACGAGCGGCCGGGCGCTGGCCGGCCTCGCGGCCGATCGCTTCGGCGCGCCGACGGTGGCCGTCGTCTCGTACGGCCTCACGCTGCTGGGCACGCTGTGTCTCGTCGGCTTCGAGTTTCGCCCGGCCCCGTGGCTCGCGTTCGGCTACGTCGCCTTCGTCTTCCTGCCGCTCGGCACGCGGGCCACGCTGGTGGCGATGCTCGTGTCCCGCCTGGCGCCGCCGTCGCGCTTCGGCGCCGTCTTCGGCGCCCTCGCGATCGGCAACAGCCTCGGCGCCGCGCTCGGCCCGTTCCTCTCGGGCGCGATCTACGACGTCACGCAGTCGTACCTCGCGATCTACCTCGTGGCGGCGGCGCTGGTGATCGCCGGGATCGCCGCGCTCCTGAGCTTCCTGGCCGGCACGCGCGCGGCGGTTTAGCGGCGGCGCGCGGTGGGCGCCCCGCCCTCGCGCGCCAGCGCGCTCGCGAATGCGGTGACGTCGGCCGCGAAGCGTGCCGGCTCCTCCCAGTGGAGCGCGTGGCCGGCGTGCTCGTAGACGAGGAGTCGCGATCCCGCGACGGCGGCCAGGAGGGCGTCCTGGTCCGCGCGGCGACAGAGCGCGTCCCGCACGCCCCAGACGACGAGGACGGGCGCCTCGATGCGCGCGAGGTCCGGCGCGACGTCGTCCTCCAGGAAGCCCTCGAAGGCCGCCCGCCACACCGCCGCCGGGACCTTCAGGCTCTCGCGCACGACGGCGTCCACGAACTCCCGGGGCACGGCCTGGCCGAGCGTCCCTTCCTGGAACTCGCGCACGAAGCCGGGGTCGATCGGATCTTCCAGCCGGGACACTCCGGACTCCCAGAGGTCCACGACCGCCGGGTTGTCCCGGTAGGTCGCGAACGAGGACGCGAGCACGAGCCCGAGGGTGCGCTCGGGGTAGTCGATCGCGAAGCGCTGGGCGTTGGTGCTGCCCATGGAGTGGCCCACGACGACGGCCGGCCCGAGGCCGAGCGTCTGCGCGAACGCCGCCACGTCCTGCGCAAAATCGGGCGTGCGGTAGCCCGCGGGCGGCCGCTCGGCGTCGCCGTGTCCCCGCTGCGTGAGGGCGAAGACGTGGAGCGACGGAGGCAGGTGCGGCAGCACCGGCGCGAACGACAGCCAGGAGTCCGTGACGCCGTGCAGGAGGATGACGGGGACGCCGGACGGATCTCCCTGCTCGACGTACGGAAGCGTCACCCGGTCCGGGAGCCGGACAAGCTTCGTGACAGGTGCCATGGTCACCTCCTCGCCCTCGATTCTCGTATACTCCGGGCCGTGGCCGAGCCAGCCCTCATGGACCGGATGTTCCAGCGCGTCATGCGGGGTCTCGTCGAGACCGGCCGGGCGCCCCACTACGCCGAGCTCGCCCGGGCCCTGGGGCTCGCCGTCGAGGACGGACGACGGCTCCTCCACGACGTGATGCAGGCGTACCCGATCGGCTGGCTCCACCCGGACACCGACTACATCGCGTCCTTCCCGCCGCTGAACAACCTGCCGACACAGTATCGGGTCACCGTGCGCGGCGCGCAGCGCTGGTTCGCCCAGTGCGGCTTCGAGGCGACCTCGGTGACGTGGCTCTTTCCCGGAGAGACGGTCCGCATCGACGCGCCGTGCCTCGACTGCGGCGATCCGGTGACGGTCGAGATGCGCGACGGCCGGATCGTCTGGGTGGATCCTCCGGGCGTCGTCGGTCACCTGAACTATGGGTTCGGCGCGTCACGCGGGCGGCCGCCGTTCCTCTGAACCGGCATGAACCTCTTCCGGTCGGAAGAGCACGCTCGCCGCTGGCCGGCGTTCCAGCCGCGCGCCGAGGAGGGCTTCATCACGCTGGCGGCCCTCGCCGGCTTCTTCGGCACCGAGTCGCGCCACCACATGCTCGACGCCGACTACCTGTCGACCTGGTTTCCGCGCCGGGGCGCGGAGCGGCGCGCCTACCTGGAGCAGCTCGGCAAGGCGAGCCCCTTCTGGCTCGGGACTCCTGACGAGGTGAGCCGGTAGGGCTCGCGACGGGCCAGGGCTCGCTGCGCGAGCTCCGGGCGCTAGAATGCACGTAGCCGGGATCGTCGGCCCGGCACCCCCAGACGCCGGAGGTGGCTCATGGACAGCCGCATTTCTCCCGACCGCCGGGCGCACATGCGCGAGATGCTGGTCGACGGCGACGCGGACGCCCGGACGCTCGCTCGCTTCGATGCCGTGGTCTCCCGTCGCCGCTTCGTGTCCATGATCGGCAGGGGCGGCGCCCTGGCTGCCCTGGCGACGCTCGGCGCGTCGGACCTCGCCGCGCGCGGACTCCTCGGACGCGGGCTGCTGCCCGCCGCGTGGGCGCAGGACCCGAAGACAATCCCCGACAAGCCCGCGATGATCGTGCACAACACGCGGCCGATCAACGGCGAGTTTCCGGCCCACATGCTCGATGACTCCGTGACGCCGACGGAGCGGCACTTCGTGCGCAACAACGGGCTCGTGCCCGAGCGGGCGGAGAAGCGCGACGTCCAGGGCTGGACGCTCACGGTGGACGGCGAGGTCCACACGCCGCTCACGCTCACGCTGGACGACCTGATGAAGATGCCGGCGGTCACGTTTCCCGCGCTCATCGAGTGCGGCGGCAACGGCCGCGGGCTCTTCGACCCGAAGGTCCGCGGCAACCAGTGGGGGCAGGGCGCCGTCGCGTGCAGCGAGTGGACCGGCGTCCGGCTCCGGGACATCCTCCAGCGGGCGGGGCTCAAGCCGAGCGCCGTCTACACCGGCCACTACGGCGAGGACCCGCCGATCGGCAAGGCCCAGCCGTTCTCGCGCGGCGTGCCCATCGCCAAGGCCATGGAGGCGCACACCCTGGTCGCGTACCGGATGAACGGCACGCCGCTCGACCCGCTCAACGGCTTTCCCGTGCGGCTGGTGGTGCCGGGGTGGATCGGGTCGTGCTCGCAGAAGTGGCTCACCCGCGTCTGGGTGCGCGACACGGAGCACGACGCCGAGAAGATGCTGGGCTACTCCTACCGCGTTCCCGCGTATCCCGTCGTGCCCGGCAAGATCCCGCCGAAGGAGGACATGGTCGTCGCCACCGCCTGGGTGATCAAGTCGATGATCACCACGCCGGCGGCGGAGGCGCAGGTGCGCGCCGGCGACAGCGTGCCGGTGCGCGGCCACGCCTGGGCGGGCGAGAACCGTGTGGCGCGCGTGCGCGTGTCGACCGACTACGGCGAGACGTGGACGAGCGCCACGGTGAAGCCGGGTTCCTCGAAGTACGCCTGGGCTCGCTGGGAGACGGCGGTGCGCCTGCCCGGCAAGGGCTATCACGAGATCTGGGCGCAGGCCGTCGACGATACCGGCGACGCGCAGCCGCTGCGCCAGCCCTGGAATCCGCGCGGCTACCTCGGCAACGTGGTGCACCGCGTCGGGGTCGTCGCCACGGCGTGATCGCGGCGGCGCTCGTCGCGGTGCTGCTCATCCTCGCGGGGCCCTTCGGGGCCCCGCGGCTTTTCGGCGCGGTGGCGCAGGCGCAGCCGCCGGCGCCGAGCGCCCCACCGAACGCGGAGCCGCTGCCGCCCGACGTCGTGCGGGGACACTGCTCCGTCTGCCACGCCTACCGCCTCGTCGAGCAGCAGCGCCTCGACCGGGCCAACTGGGACTGGGTGATGGACGACATGATCGACAAGTACGGCGCGACGTGGATCGACCGCGCGCTCCGCGAGCGTATCGTCGACTACCTGGTCGAGCACTACGGCGCGGAGCGATAGCGCCGTTGACATCGCGCCCGCCGCCGCATACGGTGGCGCACGCCATGAGCCGACGCCGCGTCCTGTCCGGCCTTCTCGTCGTCGTCGCCTGCGTCTCGCTCGCCCTCTTCACGGCGAGCGAGCTCCGGATCTTCTGGCGCGCGCTCGTGCTGTCCTGGGACCGTCCGGCCACCCAGGGGCTGGACGAGCTCGGCGTCCAGGCCCTCCTGGACGGCGATCCGCAGGGCGACGTCCAGAAGGCGGCGTTGCCGGTCGATGCCAGTCCCCGGCGCCACCGGCCGGACACCGCGCTCACCCGGCTCGGAATCGCCTGCCGCGGCGATCTCAGCCGCTCGCCTCCCTCCGCGTAGACCGCGCCTCGTCGTCGATCACACGCTCGGCACGCTCCGTGTGCCGGCGTCCGCATCGGTCCGGCCGCGCGCCGTCACGCGACGTGGAGGAGACATGGGCACCACAATGCCGCCGCTCGGATGGGCGGGAACCGTCGGGATGATCGTCACGGTGGTGGTGCTCGCCCTGGGCATCATCGCGTATCACGCATGGCTCGATCGCCGGCTCCGGCGCGAGCGCGCCCGGAACGGTCCGGAAAGGTCCGAGCCGTGACGCGCTGCTCGGCACCGCCCCACCCCGCACGCGAGGGACGCGCGCTACGCCGTGGGCGGCCGGATCAGACGGAAGGTGGCGAGCAGTTGCTCGAACGTCGGCAGGTCCCTGGCGAAGTAGTAGCGCTCGGCGGCCGTGTAGCGGATGCCGTAGAAGACGTCGCCGGCCAGGAACCCGTGCTGCACGCTCCTGAACCGCAGCCCGTTCTTGTCGCGATGCGCGTACACGAGCTTGAACCCGCGGTGCGGACCGATCGGGACGGGCCGGTTCTCCTTCACCCGGACGTCGAGGATGTGCTCCGAGGACGTGATGTTGTCGAGGATGACCTCGGCGAGGGCCTGCGGCTGCATCCCCCGCGTCAGCATCTTCTTCGTGTTCTTCAGCGGGCGGTCGACGTGGACCCGCTCGATGAGGACGTGCTGGAGGAGCAGGCCGTCGCGGGTGATGAGCAGGTCGCGCTCGGCGTTGAGCCGCATCCAGCCCTGCGGCAGCTCGACGGAGAAGTTCTCCTCGTCGGAGACGTAGGGCCCCGCGGCGGGATGCCACGGGAGCGAGACGCACCCGCCGAGGGAGAGCCACGCGACCAGCGCGAGCGTCCGGAGGAACCGCGATCGAGTCACTGGCATAGCCGGATGTACTCCTCGATGTAGGCACGGTCGCTCGCCGCGGGGGCGATGGAGAGATACCGCTCGAGGGCGCGCCGGGCCTGGCGCTTGTCTCCCAGCTCGAAGTGGACGAGGCCGAGCCCTTTGTGCGGATCGGCATAGCGGCGGTCGGCCGCGATGGCCTTCCGGTAGTGCGCAATCGCCTGGGCGGCGACCTCGCGCTCGCCCATCTGCCGGGCGACCTCACCGAGCAGGTAGTGGCCGCGCGCGTCGTTCGGGCCGAGGGTCAGGTACCGCCGGGCGCCGTGGCGGGCGGCGTCGAACCGGCCCGCCCTGAGATCCAGCCACGCGTTGTCGAGCACGACGCGCCGCGTCCTGGCCCGGAACGGCGCGGCCTCGACGGCGCCGCCGCGGCGGTCGCGGAACTCCGTGCGCAGCATCGTCTCGTACGTCTCGATGCGCTCCGTCAGCCGGGGGTGGGTCGCGTAGAACAGCGGCGCGTCGACCTTCTCCTGCTCGGCGTCCTGCCGGAGCACGTGGAACAGCCTGGGCGCCTCGGCCGGGTCGTAGCCGGCGCGGACCACGCGCCGGAGGCCCTCGACGTCCGCCTCTCGCTCGAGGTCGCGCGAGTACCCGGTCACCGCCGCCGTCGCCCCGATCTCGCCCAGCACGCTGGCGAGGCCGCCGACGCCCGGAATGCCGCCCAGGGTGGTGTGGATGCCGGCGAGCCACGCGCGCTTGTGCTTCGTGTCGCGCGACTCGCGCACGGCATGGCGGTGGGTCGCGTGCATCATCTCGTGGGCGAGCAGCGTCGCGAGCTGCGCCTCGTTGTCCAGCCGCGCGAGGAGGCCCGTGTGGACGTAGATGACGCCGTTCGGGAACGCGAACGCGTTGAGGCGCGGGTTGCCGAGGACGTGGACGCGAAAGGGGATCCGCTGATAGACGTCCGGCGTCTCGAGCCGCCGCGCCACCTCGTTCAGGTACGCCTCGAGCTCCGCGTCCGCGTACACGAGACCGCTGCGCGCGATCGCCCGCTGCTCCTCCTCGGATCGCTGCCAGAGCCGCCGCTCGTCCGCCTCGAAGGCGGTGTCGGCTCCGGTCACGGGCGCGAGGCTGGTCGCCGCGCAGCCGCCGAGGAGGACGCCGGCCAGGAGGACCGACGGGAGCCTCACGGCGCGACGCTCGGAAAGTCGGCGACGAGGCGCTGCACGAAGGCGCGCGCGCTCGCCGGATCCCGCAGATCGTACCCGCCGTCCTGTCCGGCGATGTTGTACCAGAGCACGGCGCCCGAGCGGTCGACCAGGGCGATGTTCAGCGCCGTGGTGCCGGAGCTGACCACCGGCTGGCCGGTGACGGACCCCAGGACGAGCCCGACGCCTCGCAGCGCCTTGCGTCCCGTCGTCGAGATCTGGTCGATGCCGTAGACGATGACGAGGGCGTCGGCGCGCGACCGCTTCAGCACGTCGTCGACGGGGCCGAGGGAGTAGTCGAAGTTCTCGAGCTTCGTCTGGAACGGAAAGCGCTTGTACGTGTGCTCCACGATGCTGTAGCTGACGGCGCGGTACAGCGCCGTGACGTCTTCCAGCGGCGCCTGCATCGCGCGGTCGATCGCGAGCGGCTTCAGCACGACGCCGCGCGCCTCGAACACCCCGACGAGGCCCTTGAGCACCGTCTCGCGCCCGGCGGCGCTCCAGTCGTCGCGGAGGTCGCTGACGCCTCCGGCGCTGAGCTCGTAGATCTTGATGTCCGGCGGCAGCACGCCGACGACCTTCACGGACTTGAGCCGCTCGTGCAGGTCGGGATGGGCGCGGTACGGCTGCTGGTATTTCCGGTACCAGTCGGGAGTGGTGACGCAG
>DASUPA010000144.1:0-2351 GCA_036276335.1 Candidatus Methylomirabilota bacterium
CCTGAAGCTCGACGAAATGATCACGCGCCGGGGCAAGCTCGAGGACGTCAACGAAGCCTTCCGCGCGATGAAGGCCGGCGAGGTCGCGCGGACTGTCCTGATGTTCGATTGACCGAAATGGGGGGCTCCGGGCGCCCCCCATGCCCCCTTGGCGGCTCGGGGCGCCCCGGCGGAGCCGTGGCGCCCCTCGAAAGCACCCTTAGATCGAGCGGTCCTTGGCCAGCGCGCGGATGTCCTCCTCCCCGTAGCCGAGCTCGCGGAGGATCGCCTCGCGATGCTCGCCGAGCAGCGGCGAGGGGCCGACGCGCGTCGGCGAGGCGGAGAGCTTGACGGGATTGCCGACGGTGACGTACGTGCCGCGCACCGGGTGCTCCACCTCGACGATCATGTCGCGGGCGCGCAGGTGCGGGTCGCGCAGCACCTCGCCGGTGTCGAGCGTGGCGCCGCAGGGCACGCCGGCGCCGGCGAGGATCGTCGTCACCTCGTGCTTCGAGCGCGTCGAGGTCCACGCCTCCACGAGCGCGTTCACCTCGTCGCGCCGCTCCCAGCGCGCCTCCGCCGTCGCGTAGCGCGCGTCGCCCAGGAGATCCTCGCGCCCGATCGCGCGCAGGAGCGGCGCCCACATCTGCTGCTGGGCGTAGATGAAGACGTAGTCGTTGGGGCCGCCGGGGTGGCAGCGGTACGTCGTGCCCGGCACGCCGGAGCCGAGCTGGTTGCCGCTGCGCTCCATCGGCCGGCCGAGGCGCTGGTGGTCGCGCAGGCTCACGCGCATGAGATTCACCACGGCGTCCTGCATCGAGACCTCGACCTGCTGGCCCTCGCCGGTCGCGTGGCGCTGCATCAGCGCGGCGAGGATCCCGATCGCGCAGTGCATGCCGGTGCCGGAGTCGCCGATCGACGGCCACGTGTAGGTGGGCGGGCCGTCGGGGAAGCCGGTGACGCTCATCGCGCCGGCCATCGCCTGCGCGATGGGCTCGTAGCTCTTGTAGTCGCGGTAGGGCCCGGAGGAGCCGAAGCCCTTGATGCTCGCGTAGACGAGGCGGGGATTGAGCGCGCGCACGGCGGCGTAGCCGAAGCCCAGCCGGTCCATCACCCCGGGGCCGAAGTTCTCGAGCAGCACGTCCGCCGTCGCCAGGAGCTTCCGGAAGACGGCCTGGCCGCGCGGGTGCTTGAGGTTCAGCGTGAGGCTGCGCTTGTTGGCGTTGAAGGCCAGGAAGAAGAGCGCGTCGGCGTCCGGCCGGTCCTTCAGGAGATGCCGCGCCGGATCGCCCTTCTCCGGCTCCTCCACCTTGATGACGTCGGCGCCGAGCCACGCGAGCATCTGGCCGCACGACGGCCCCGCCTGGTTGTTGGTGAGATCGACGACCCGGATGCCCGCCAGCGCCTCGCCCATCGCGCCACCCCTTTCGGCGGCGATTCTACGTCGTCCTCCCGTTTCCGGCGCGCCCGGTCTAGAATTCCCCCACCGAGAGGGGAGGACGCGCCATGTCTCTCGTGACCCGCCAGATCGGGCCGTGCTTCGCGGCGGAAGTGGAGGGCATCGACCTGACCCGGCCGCTGTCCGCTGACCAGGCGGCGGCCATTCACGCCGCCATGGACGCCCACGCCGTGCTGGTCTTCCACGACCAGAAGCTCGACGACGCCCAGCAGCTGGCCTTCACGCGCAGCCTGGGCGAGGTCGAGCACGCGATCGGCACGAGCCTGCGCGCGCCCGAGGAGTACCGCCTGCCGACCACCTTCGCGGACGTCTCGAACCTCGACAAGGACCAGAGGGTCTTCGCACGCGACGACCGCCGGCGGCTGTTCGGGATCGGCAACCGGCTCTGGCACTCGGACAGCTCCTTCAAAATCGTCCCCGCGAAGTACTCGATCCTCCACGCGCGCAGCGTGCCGTCCCGGGGCGGCAACACGGAGTTCGCCGACATGCGCGCCGCCTACGACGCGCTCGACGCCGAGACCCGGGCCGAGATCGAGGAGCTCGTCTGCGAGCACTCGCAGATCTTCTCCCGCCAGCAGCTCGGCTTCACCGAGTTCACCGACGAGGAGCGCGAGCGGATGAAGCCGGTCCTCCAGCGCCTCGTGCGAGTCCACCCGTCGACGGGCCGCAAGTCCCTCTACCTGTCGTCGCACGCGGGCGGCATCGTCGGCTGGCCCGTGCCCGAGGCGCGGGCCTTCCTGCGCGACCTCGTCGAGCACGCGACGCAGCGCGAGTTCGTCTACGCCCACGCCTGGCGCGTCCACGACCTCGTCATGTGGGACAACCGCCGCACGATGCACCGAGCCCGACCCTTCCCCGCGCACGAGCCACGCGACATGCGCCGCACCACCCTCGTCGGCGACGGGCCGACGGT
>DASUPA010000145.1:0-2504 GCA_036276335.1 Candidatus Methylomirabilota bacterium
CCTCGGGCAGCCGGTGCAGCCCGTACGCGAGCGAGGCGGCCGTCGGCTCGTTGACGATGCGCACCACGTCGAGGCCGGCGATGCGGCCGGCGTCCCGCGTGGCCTGCCGCTGGGCGTCGTTGAAGTACGCGGGCACGGTGATCACGGCCTTCTCCACCGGCTCGCCGAAGTGCCGCTCCGCGCGCTCCTTGAGCGCCTTCAGCACGACCGCCGAGACCTCCGGCGGCGTGACCTCGCGGCCGCCCACGCGGAGCTTCACGGTCCCGTTGGCGGGCGCCACCTGGAACGGCAGATAGCGGAGCTCGTCCCTCACGTCCTCGTAGCCGCGGCCCATCAACCGCTTCACGGAGTACACCGTGTCGGCGGGCCGGCGGGCGAGCTGGCGCCGGGCGGCGTCTCCGACGATCAGGCCCTCCGGCGTGAAGCCGACGATCGACGGCAGCAGCGCGCGGCCCTCGGCGTCCGGAATGACGCGCGGCAGCCCCGACCGCTCGTCGACGTAGCCGACGAGGCTGTTCGTGGTGCCGAGGTCAATGCCGATGATGCGCGACACCCGGTGCCTCCTCTCCCAGCGCCTCCGCGAGGTCGGCGATGACCGTGCCCAGATACGCGCGCGTGGCCAGCGCCTCCTTCAGCGCGGCGAGCGCGGCGGGCCGCTCGGCCTCCCCGGCGGCATCCCACCGCTCCGCGAGGGGGCCGCGAAGCCGGGCCTCCTCGGCCGCGTGGCGCTCGAGCAGCGCCTGGCGCTGCTCGCCCAGCGTCGCCCGGGCGCCCTCGTCGATCACGCCGGCCTTGGCCTCGGCCAGCGCCTCCTGGATCTCGAACATCTCCGCCAGGAGGGCGGGCGGCGCCGGCGGCCTGGAGCCGGCCCCTTCGCGCGTGGCGCGGCCCTCCTCGAGCCGGACGAGGTAGTCGGCACGCGCGACCGGGTCGCGCAGCGTCCGGTAGGCGGCGTTCACCAGCGCCGCACGCTCCTCCGCGGCCGCGCGCTCCGCGGGCGCCGCTGCCTGGTGGAAGTCGGGATGGGTGCGCCGGGCGAGCGCGTAGAACCGCCGCTGCAGCTCGTCGCCGTCGACGACGAGCCGGCGTGGCAGCTCGAACACCTCGAAGAAGTTCACGGGTCCTCCAAAATCAGAACGGGCCCTCGTCCGGGCCCGCTCGCGCGTGTGGTCGCCGGGCGCCGGCTACGCCGAGAACGACGTCCCGCACCCACAGCTCGACTTCGCGTTGGGGTTGACGAAGGTGAACCCGCCCGTCAGCCCCTGCGTGACGTAGTCGAGCGTGGTGCCGTTCAGGTAGAGATAGCTCTTCTTGTCGACGACCACCTTGACGCCGTCCACCTCGAACTCCCGGTCGTGCGGCCCCTTCTCGCTGTCGAACTCGAGCAGGTAGGACATCCCGGAGCACCCACCGCCCTTGACCCCCATGCGCAGGAAGACCGTGTCCGGGAGGTTCTGGGTCTCCTTGAGCTGCTGCACCTGCTTCCGCGCTGCCTCGGACAGAGCCACCGCCATTCGCGATCCCTCCCGCTATCTGGATTCCGCCGCGACCGCGCCGGTCGCGTTCTTCTCTTTGTAGTCGGCGAGCGCCGCCTTGATCGCGTCCTCGGCCAGGACCGAGCAGTGGATCTTGACCGGCGGCAGCTTGAGCTCGTTCACGATGTCCGTGTTCTTGATCTTCGCCGCCTCGTCGATCGTCTTGCCCTTGAGCCACTCCGTGGCCAGGCTGGAGGAGGCGATGGCGCTGCCGCAGCCGAAGGTCTTGAACTTCGCGTCCTCGATGACGCCCGTCTCGAGGTTGACCTTGATCTGCAGCTTCATGACGTCCCCGCACTCCGGTGCGCCGACGAGGCCCGTGCCGACGCCGGGCGTATCCTTGCCGAACGACCCGACGTTGCGCGGGTTGTTGTAGTGATCGACGACCTTCTCGCTGTATGCCATTCGAGCTCCCCCTTACTCGGCCTTCCACTTGATCGACTTCAGGTCCACGCCCTCTTTCGCCAGCTCGTAGAGGGGAGACATGTCCCGCAGCCGCTTGATGACCTCGACCGTCCGCTGGCCGACGTACTCGACCTCTTCCGGCGTGGTGAACCGGTGCAGGCTGAACCGGATCGAGGAGTGCGCCAGCTCGGCGGAGGCGCCGAGGGCGGCGATGACGTACGACGGCTCCAGCGTCGCCGACGTGCAGGCCGAGCCCGAGGACAGCGCCGTCTCCTTGTTCAGGCCCATGAGGACCGACTCGCCCTCCACGTAGGCGAACGAGATGTTGAGGTTCTGCGGCAGGCGCCGGTCCGGGCGCCCGTTGAGGAACGCCTCGTCGACGCTCGACAGGATGATGTCCTGCAGCCGGTCGCGGAGCCGCGCGAGCCGCTCGCCCTCGGTGGCCATCTCCGCCTGCGCGATCTCGGCCGCCTTGCCGAAGCCCACGATCAGCGGCACCGGCAGCGTGCCCGAGCGCATGCCGCGCTCGTGGCCGCCGCCGTCCATCATCGGCGCCAGCCGGAC
>DASUPA010000146.1:0-12653 GCA_036276335.1 Candidatus Methylomirabilota bacterium
GCCGGCACCGCGCGCTTCGCGTCGCCGCTCGGCACGGAGGACTTCGTCAAGCGCTCGAGCGTCATCGAGTACTCGCGGTCGGGGCTGGCGGCGGCGCTGCCGCACCTCGCCACGCTGTCGCGGATCGAGGGCCTGCAGGGGCACGGACGCGCCGCCGAGGCGCGCATGAAGGAGACGCGGGAATGACCGGAGGCCGCCAGGGGCGCGTGGAGCGCAAGACGAAGGAGACGGAGATCGCGGTGCAGCTCGGCATCGACGGCACCGGCGCCTCGAAGGTGACGACGCCGATCCCGTTCTTCAGCCACATGCTGGAGGCGTGGTCGAAGCACGGGCTCATGGACCTCGCCGTGGACGCCCACGGCGACGTCGAGGTGGACCAGCACCACACCGTCGAGGACGTCGGCATCGTCCTGGGACAGGCGCTGAAGCAGGCGCTCGGCGACAAGAAGGGCATCGTGCGCTTCGGCACCGGCACCATCCCGATGGACGAGACGCTCGTCTCCGCGGCCGTCGACTGCTCGGGCCGGCCGTTCCTCGTCTTCGAGGTGCCGGTGGCCCGGGCGCGCGTCTCGAACTTCGACCTCGACCTGCTGCAGGAGTTCTTCCGGGCCTTCGCCTTCAACGCGGAGATCACGCTGCACGTCACCATGCACTACGGGCACAACCTCCACCACATCACGGAGGCGGTCTTCAAGGCGGTGGGGCGCGCGCTGGCGCAGGCCACCCGCCACGACCCGCGCATCGCCGGCATCCTGCCGTCCACCAAAGGGACGCTGTGATCGCCATCGTCGACTACGGCCGGGGCAACCTCGGCTCGGTCGAGAAGGCCTTCGTGCGCCTGGGCCTGCCGGCCGTGGTGACGCAGGATCCGCGCGCCGTCGACGACGCGCGGGCGGTGGTGCTGCCCGGCGACGGCGCCTTCCACGACGCGATGAGCAACCTGGAGGCCCTCGGCCTGCTGCCCGCGCTGCGCCGGGCGCTCGACGGCACGCGCCCGTTCCTGGGGATCTGCCTCGGCTACCAGCTGCTGTTCTCCACCAGCGAGGAGTTCGGCGAGGGGCGCGGCCTCGATCTCGTCCCGGGCGTCGTGCGCCGCTTTCCGCCCGGACGCAAGGTCCCGCACATGGGCTGGAACCGCGTCGCGCACGGCGGCCGCCTCCGGCTCTTCGAGGGCGTGCCGGATCACGAGTACTTCTACTTCGTGCACTCCTACTACCCGGAGGTCCGCGCGGGCGACTGTGCCGTCGCCCAGGCGGGACCGCTCCGGCAGGCCTGGTGCGACTACGGCATCCGCTTCGCGGCCGCCATCGAGCTCGGGCGCATCCACGCGACGCAGTTCCACCCCGAGAAGAGCCAGCGCTGGGGCCTGCGACTGCTCGAGAACTTTGCCGTCCTCGTGAAGGAGACGGGATGATCGTCATCCCCGCCGTCGACCTGCGAGAGGGCCGCTGCGTGCGGCTGCGCGAGGGCCGCGCCGACGCCGAGACCGTGTTCTCGGACGACCCGGTCGCGATGGCGATGCGGTGGAAGGCGCTCGGCGCCGAGCGGCTGCACGTGGTCGACCTCGACGGCGCCTTCGCCGGCGCACCCCGCCAGACGGCGCTGGTCGCCAAGATCGTCGCGGCGATGGCGCCGGTGCCGGTGGAGGTGGGCGGCGGCCTCCGCGACGTCTCCGCGGTCGACGCCATTTTAGAGTCGGGCGCGCGGTGGGCGGTGGTCGGGACGCGGGCCGCCCTCGATCACCAGTTCCTGCGCGACCTCTGTCGCGCGTGTCCCGACCGCATCATCGTCGCCGTCGACGCGCGCGGCGCCCAGGTGGCGGTCAAGGGATGGACGGAGGTCGTGCGGGAGACCGTGACCGACGTGGGACGTCGGGCGCTCGACGCCGGCGCCGCCGCCTTGCTGTACACCGACGTCGCCCGCGACGGCATGGAGCAGGGGCCGAACGTGGACGACACCGCCGCGCTGGCGCGCGCGGTCGCCCTGCCCGTCCTCGCCTCCGGCGGGGTGGCGCGCGTCGCGGACGTCGCGCGGCTCGCCGCCGTCGACGGCGTCGCGGGCGTCGTGGTCGGACGGGCGCTCTACACCGGAGCCGTCTCGCTGCCCGAGGCGATCGCGGCGGGGCGCGCGTGATGCTGGCCAAGCGCATCATCCCCTGTCTCGACGTCAAGGACGGCCGCGTCGTCAAGGGCGTGCGCTTCGTGGACCTGCGCGACGCCGGCGATCCGGTCGAGGCGGCCATGGCGTACGACGCCCAGGGGGCGGACGAGCTCGTGTTCCTCGACATCACGGCCTCGCACGAGGACCGCGACACCATGCTGGACGTGGTACGGCGCACCGCCGAGGGCATCTACATGCCGCTCACCGTCGGCGGCGGCATCCGGACGGTCGAGGACGTGCGGCGGCTGCTGCGCGCCGGCGCGGACAAGGTCTCGCTGAACACGGCGGCCCTCGCCCGCCCGGAGATCATCCGCGACGCCGCCGAGCGCTTCGGCAGCCAGTGCATCGTCGTGGCCATCGACGCCAAGCGCGTGACGGCGACCGCCTGGCACGTCTTCACCCACGGCGGCCGACGCGCGACCGGACGCGACGCGGTGGCGTGGGCGCGCGAGGCGGTGGCCCTCGGCGCCGGCGAGATCCTCCTGACGAGCATGGACCGCGACGGCACGAAGGACGGGTACGACCTGGAGCTGACGCGTGCCGTCTCGGACGCGGTCACGGTGCCGGTGATCGCCTCGGGCGGTGCCGGCTCGCTCGAGCACTTCTACGAGGCGCTCGTGGACGGGCGCGCCGACGCCGCGCTCGCCGCCTCGCTGTTCCACTTCGGCATCCACACGATCGCGGAGGCGAAGCGTTACCTCGCCGACCGCGGGGTGGAGGTGCGCCGGTGAGCGTGGACGAGCTGACGTTCGACGAGCACGGACTGATCCCGGCCGTGGTGCAGGCGGCGGAGACCGGCGAGGTGCTCATGGTGGCCTGGATGGACCGGGCGGCCGTGCAGTCCACCCTGTCCTCCGGGCTCACGCACTTCTGGTCCCGCTCGCGGCAGGCGCCCTGGCGCAAGGGCGAGACGTCCGGCCACGCGCAGCACGTCCAGGGCGTCTACGCGGACTGCGACGGCGACACCCTGCTGGTCCAGGTGCACCAGGACGGCGTCGCCTGCCACACGGGCGCGCGCTCGTGCTTCTTCACCGCGCTCCAGGGCGGCGCGCCGGCCGCGTCGATGCTCGAGCGGATCGAGCACATCGTGCGCGACCGGAAGGCCGCGCCCACGAGCGGCTCGTACGTGGCGGGCCTCCTGGCCAGGGGGGAGGCGGCGGTGTGCCGGAAGATTGGCGAGGAGGCGGTGGAGGTCGTGACCGCCGCCCTCGGCGGCGAGGGCGACGCCCGGGTGGTCGCGGAGGTGGCCGACCTCTGGTTCCACACGCTGGTGCTGCTCGGGGGGCGCGGCATCGCGCTCCGCGAGGTGATGGACGAGCTGGCGCGACGTCACCACGAGCGCGTCGCTCCGCGGGGGTAGGCGCGACATGCGCCCCCGCGCGGGGCGGGCGGCGCTCATCACCACCGTCGCCATGATCACGGCGCTGGCCGGCTGCGCGGGCCGGCGGCTCGACAACGGCGTGTACCACTCCGAGCACGGCTATCGCATCACCGTGCCCGGCCCCCGCTGGAGCGTCGTCGACGACTCGCGGGCGGACCTCGAGCTGCGCCGGGCCGACGGCCGCGCGGGGATGCTGGCGGCCGCGACGTGTCGGCGGGCAGCCGCCCGCCGGGACTACGCGGACCTGAAGCGGCATCTCTTGCTCGGCCTGCGGGAACGCGAGACGCTCGAAGACAGCGAGACGTCGCTCGCCGGCCTGCGCGGCGTGCGCGTCGTGGTGGAGGGACGCATGCGGGACAGCGAGGACCGGATCCGGGTCGAGGCCTACACGCTGAAGGACGACCGCTGCGTCTACGACCTGCTGTACGTGGCCCCGCCCGCCTCGTTCGACGCCTCCCGGGCCGATTTCGCGCGGTTCGTCGCGAGCTTCCAGCCGGCGCGCTGATGGAGGCCTACTTGCGCCGGACGGCGATGTGGTACGGCGGCGTGGGGCTGCTCACGGCGCAGGTGTTCCGGAGCCTCGCGCTGCCCCCCAAGTACTTCAAGCTGATCGCGCACGAGATCGAGGTCCAGGGCGTGCGCTCGCTGGGGGTCGCGCTCACGGCTGCGATCTTCACGGGCATGGTCTTTGCGCTCCAGAGCGCGGTGAACATGGCGCGCTTCGGGGCCGAGAGCTATGTCGGGCCGGTGGCGGCGCTCGCCATCCTGCGCGAGCTGGGGCCCGTGCTCACGGCCATCCTGGTCGGCGGCAAGGTGGCCTCGGGGATCACGGCCGAGCTCGGCTCCATGCGGGTCACCGAGCAGATCGACGCGCTGCGCACGCTCGGCGTCAACTACGTCAAGCGGCTCATCGTCCCCCGCGTCCTGGCCGCGCTGATCGTCTTTCCGCTGCTGACGGTCCTCGCCGACGTCCTCGGTGTCCTCGGCGGCATGGTGATCATGTTCCTCGAGCGCGGCGCCGACATGTACGCGTACTGGAACGTGACGACGTACTGGGTGACGCCGCGCGACTTCCTGAGCGGCATCGGGAAGTCGTTCTTCTTCGGCGGCATCATCACGCTGATCGGCTGCTACAACGGGCTCAGCACCGAGGGCGGGACGGAGGGGCTGGGCCGCGCCACCACCGCCACCGTGGTGCACGTCACGATGGGCGTCATCGTCTCCGACTTCTTCCTGACCAAGCTCTTCCTGATGGTGTTCTGGTGAGCGACCACCTCGTCGAGGCGAACGACCTCGTGAAGCGCTTCGGGCGGACCGAGGTGCTGCGCGGCGTCTCGTTCAGGCTGGACAAGGGCGAGACGCTCGTGATCATGGGCGGGAGCGGGTCGGGCAAGACCGTGCTCCTGCGGACGGTGGCCGGCCTGATCCGTGCGGACGGCGGCGGCGTTCGCGTCTTCGGCATCGAGATCACCCGGCTGTCCGAGGAGGAGCTGCTGCCGATCCGCCGGCGCATGGGCTACGTGTTCCAGGGCGCGGCGCTGTTCGACTCACTGAGCGTGTACGACAACGTCGCCTTCCCGCTGCGCGAGCACACGAACGCGGCGGCGGCGGAGATCCGCCGCCGCGTCGTCCACGTCCTGTCGCTGGTCGGTCTCGCCGAGGACGTCCTGCCGAAGCTGCCCGCCGAGCTGTCGGGCGGGATGCGCAAGCGCGTGGGGATCGCGCGGGCGCTGGTGACCGAGCCGGAGATGCTGCTCTTCGACGAGCCGACGGCCGGGCTCGATCCGACCAACTCGCGGCTGGTGGCGGAGCTGATCCTGAAGCTCAAGGGGGGCGTCTGCGACACTTCCATCGTGGTGACGCACGACGTCGAGCTCGCGCGGACGGTGGCCGACCGGCTGGCGATCCTGATGGACGGCCGGTTCGCGATCCTCGGCCCCGTCGACGATGTCATGAACTCCGGTGATCCCGCCGTGCAGGCCTTCCTGGCCGGCGAGGTGAGGGTGACGACGTGAACGACGAGCGGAGCGAGCTGGGTCGGAAGCTCCGGGTGGGAACCTTCATTCTCGTGGCGCTGGCCGCGTTTCTCGGCATGATCTACGCGCTGGGCGCCAAGTCACGCCTGTTCGAGGCCAAGTACACGATCCACGCGGAGTTCACCGAGGTCGGCGGGCTCGCCGAGGGCGCGACCGTGCGCCTCGCCGGCGTCCAGATCGGGCGCGTCTCCGAGGTGAATCTTCCCGGCGAGCCGGGCGGCAAGGTCCGCGTCGACCTCGCGATCGCCGAGCGCTTCGCGGACCGGGTGCGCAAGGACTCGATCGCGCGGATCGAGACCCAGGGCCTGCTCGGCGACAAGATCGTCGAGATCACCGTCGGCTCGGCGGCGGCACCGGCGACGCAGCCGGGCGACACCATCGCCTCGCGCGACCCCGCCGACATCGGGCAGGTGGTGAGCCAGGGAGCGCAGACGGTCAAGGACGTCGCCGCCGTCGCGGCGACCCTGCGAGAGACGGCGGAAGGGCTCCAGCAGTCCCGCCTGCTCGAGGACGCCGGCGTCACCATGGCGAACGCGCGGAAGCTGACCGACCAGATCGCCCGCATCGTCGACCAGGTGGAGCGCGGCAAGGGCTGGGCGAACGCCCTCATCTACCAGGAGCCGGTGGCGCTGCGGCGGCTGGACGGCCTCATCGCCACGACCCAGGCGCTGCTCGACCGCGTGGAGCGCGGAGAGGGCGCGGTGGGGGTTCTCACGTCGGACCGGTCGACGGCGTCCGCACGCCGGCTCGTGGCCGCGATGGACCGGCTGGCGCGCGCGGTGGAGCGGCCGGGCGACGACGACGCGGGGCTGCTGCCCGCGCTGCTGATGGACCCCAAGTACAAGTCCGTGCTCGAGGACGTGCGGGTCGTGGCGCGCAATTTCCGCGAGGTCTCCGACCGTCTCGCGGGCGGCCGCGGGACGCTGGGGAGCCTCGTCAAGGACGAGCCCGGCGAGGCCGGGATCCGGCAGGCATCCCAGGACCTCCAGGTCGCGCTCGCCAACCTGCGCGAGATCACCGCGAAGATCAACGAGGGCGAGGGCACCGTGGGCGCGCTCATCGCCGATCCGACGGTGTACGAGCGGCTCGTCTCGATCCTCGACGGCGCCTCCCGGAGCCGGCTGCTGCGCGGCCTGCTGCGCGGCCTCGGCGGCGGCGACCGGAGCCGGACGGGCGGCGGGGAGGGCGAGTGAGTCCGCGCGCCGCCGGCGTCTATCGCTGCCAGGAGTGCGGCTTCGCGAGCCCGAAGCCGGGGACGTGTCCCGACTGCGCGCGCGCCGGCTCGTGGGTGGCGCTCGTGGAGGAGCGCGTCGAGGCGCCGGCGCGCGGGCGGCGGGGTGGCGCCGGCGCGGCGGCGGTCACGCGCCCGGTCCCGCTGAAGGACGTCGCGCTCGAGTCGGGCGAGCGCCTGCCCACCGGCATCGGCGAGCTCGATCGGGTGCTCGGAGGCGGCGTCGTGCGCGGCTCCCTCGTCCTCATCGGCGGCGATCCGGGCATCGGCAAGAGCACGCTGCTGCTCCAGGCCGCCCGCGCGCTGGCGCGGGCGCGGCCGCCGGTGCTCTACGTCTCCGCCGAGGAGTCCGCGGCGCAGGTCAAGATGCGCGCCGATCGTCTGGGAGTGGCCGCCGACGGCCTCCTCCTCTGGGCCGAGACGGATCTCGGGGCCGTGCAGGCGCAGATCGACGACGTGAAGCCCCAGGCGCTCATCGTGGACTCGATCCAGACGGTCTTCCTGCCGGATCTCGAGTCGGCGCCGGGCTCGGTGGCGCAGGTCCGCGAGTGCGGCGCGCGCCTGATGACGCTGGCGAAGGGGCGCGGGCTGGCGACCTTCCTGGTGGGGCACGTCACCAAGGAAGGCGCGCTCGCGGGTCCGCGCGTCCTGGAGCACCTGGTCGACACGGTGCTCTACTTCGAGGGCGAGCGTCATCACGCCTACCGGGTGCTCCGCGCCGTGAAGAACCGCTTCGGCTCGACGAACGAGATCGGCGTCTTCGAGATGGCCGAGGGCGGGCTCGCGGAGGTCACGAACCCGTCGGGCTTCTTCCTGGCCGAGCGCCCCGTCGACGCTCCCGGCTCGGTCGTCGTGGCCGGCCTCGAGGGCACGCGGCCCATGCTCCTGGAGCTCCAGGCGCTGGTGGCGCGGGCGTCGTTCGGGACGCCGCGCCGTACCGTGCTCGGCGCCGACTACAACCGCGTCTGCCTCCTGCTCGCCGTGCTCGAGAAGCGCGCGGGCCTGCCGATCGGCAACCAGGACGTCTTCGTCAACGTGGCGGGTGGCGGTCGCGTGCTCGAGCCGGCGGCGGACCTGCCCATCCTCGTCGCGGCCGCGTCCAGCTACCTCGAGCGGCCGATCGCGGGGGACACGGTGGTGCTCGGCGAGGTCGGGCTGACGGGCGAGGTCCGGGGAGTCGCCGGCCTCGAGGCGCGGCTGCGCGCGGCGGCCCAGCTCGGCTTCCGCGCCGCGGTGGTGCCCAAGAGCAGCGCCGACGAGGCCCGGTCCTGGCCGCTCGCGGTGAAGGGCGTGGCCACCGTCGGCCAGGCTCTGGAGGTGCTGCTGCCCTGAGCCCGCGGCCCGCTTTCGCGCGCGTGCTCGTCCTCGCCGCCGGCGCGGTCGCCGGTGCGGCGCTCGCGCAGGCGCTCGGGCTGCCGTCGCTCCCCGCCGCGCTGGCGGGACTGGCCGCCGGCGGCGCCGCCGTCGGGCTGGAGCTCGCGGTAGCGCTCCGGGCGGCCGAAGACCGTCCCCCCTTGCCCCGCGGTGGCGGCGAGCGCCTCAAGCTCCTCGACACCTCGGCCATCGTCGACGCGCGCATCGCGGACGTCGCCGCGACCGGCTTCCTGGCCGGTCCGCTGCTCGTGCCGCGATTCGTGCTGCGCGAGCTCCAGCGCCTCGCGGACGCCGGCGATGCCGCCAGGCGCGGCCGTGGCAAGCGGGGCTTCGAGGCCCTGCAGCGGCTCCAGGGGGTGGCCGGCGTGACGGTCGACATCGTCGACGACGACGTCGGCGAGGTCCGCGAGGTCGACCTGAAGCTCGTGGAGCTGGCGCGCCGGCGGGGCGCCAGCCTCGTCACGACCGACTACAATCTGAACCGCCTCGCCGAGGTCAGCGGCATCATGGTGCTCAACGTGAACGACCTCGCCGGCGCGCTGCGGCCGGTCGTCCTGCCCGGCGACACGCTCCGCGTGCAGGTCTCGCGCGAGGGCAAGGAGCCCGGCCAGGGCGTCGGGTTCCTCGAGGACGGGACGATGGTGGTCGTCGATCAGGGCCGGAAGCTCGTCGGCCAGGAGGTGGCCGTGGTGGTGACGAGCGCGCTCCAGACCTCCGCCGGCCGCATGATCTTCGCCCGGCTGCGGACCGCCGAGGCCGACGAGAGCGGCACGTGAGGGCCGACGTCGCCGTTCTGGTGCCGGCGGGAGGCATCGGGGCCCGGCTGGGGCGCCGGACGCCGAAGCAGTTTTTGCCCCTGGGCCGCGAGACGATCCTGGCCGCGACGCTGCGGCATTTTCGCCGCCACCCGCGTGTCGGCGCGATCGTCGTGGCCGCGCCGGCGGCGCACGTCGAGCGGACCCGGCGGATCCTCGGTCGCGGAGGCGCCGCGCTCACGGTCGTCGCGGGCGGCGCCACGCGCCAGGAGTCCGTGTGGCTCGCCCTCCAGGCGGCGCCGGCCGCCGCGCGGACGCTCCTCGTCCACGACGCCGTGCGCCCGTTTCTCACCCGCGCGCTGATCGACGCGCTGATCGCCGCCGCCGAGCGCGACGGCGCCGCCGTCTGCGCGCTGCCCGTCGCCGAGACGGTCAAGCGCGTGCGCGACGGCCTGGTCGAGATGACGATCGATCGCGAGGGGCTGTGGGCGGTGCAGACGCCGCAGGCTTTCCGCGCGGAGGTGCTGCGCGAGGCGCACGACAAGGCACGCCGCGACGGCTTCGTGGGGACGGACGAGGCGATGCTCGTCGAGCGGCTCGGCCACCCCGTGCGGGTCGTGCCCGGGCTCGCCGAGAACGTGAAGATCACGACGGCCGACGACCTCCGCCGGGCCCGTCGGAGCGCCCGGTGACGCGCGTCGGCTTCGGCTTCGACCTGCATCCGCTCGTGGCCGGACGCCCGCTCGTGCTCGGGGGCGTCACCGTGCCGTCCGAGCTGGGGCTCGGCGGGCACTCCGACGCCGACGTGCTCGCCCACGCCGTCGGCGAGGCGCTGCTCGGCGCCCTCGCGCTCGGCGACCTCGGCCGGCACTTTCCGGACACGGATCCGCGCTACCGGGGCGTCTCGAGCCTCGTCCTGCTGGAGGCGGTCATGGCGCTCGTGCGCGGGCGCGGGGGCCGCCTCGTCAACGTGGATGCGACGTTGGTGGCCCAGGCGCCGAAGCTGGCGCCGGTGCTGCCCGAGATGGCCAAGCGGCTGGCGGACACGCTCGGAATCGCCGTCGATGCGGTGAGCGTCAAAGCGAAGAGCCCCGAGGGACTCGGCCTGCTCGGACGGCGGGAAGGCGTGGCGGCGATGGCGGTGGTCAGCGTGGAGGTCGGGAGCGCGCCGTGAAGATCTACAACACGATGTCGCGCACCAAGGAGGAGTTCGTCCCGCTGACCCCGGGCGTGGTCCGCATGTACGTGTGCGGCGTGACCGTCTACGACCTCTCCCACATCGGACACGCGCGGAGCGCCATGGCGTTCGACGTGATCCGCCGGTACTTCGAGTTCAAGGGATACCGGGTGACCTTCGTCCGGAACTACACCGACGTGGACGACAAGATCATCCGGCGCGCGAACGAGCTGGGCGTGCCGGCGCGCGAGGTCTCCGAGCGGTTCATCGCGGCCGAGCGCGAGGACATGGCCTCCCTCGGCCTGCGCGCGGCGGACGTCGAGCCCAGGGCGACCGAGCACATCCCCGAGATGATCGCGCTCATCGAGCGCCTGGTCGCGAGGGAGGTCGCCTACGTCCTCGACGGCGACGTCTACTTCGAGATCCGGCGGTTCCCCCGCTACGGGCGGCTGTCGGGCAAGAACCTCGACGAGCTGCTGGCCGGCGCCCGCGTCGACGTCGACGAGCGGAAGCGCGATCCGCGGGACTTCGCGCTGTGGAAGGCGGCCAAGCCGGGGGAGCCCGCGTGGCCGAGCCCCTGGGGCGCCGGCCGCCCGGGCTGGCACATCGAGTGCTCCGCCATGGCCATGCGCTACCTCGGCGAGTCGTTCGACGTCCACGGCGGCGGCGAAGACCTGGTGTTCCCGCATCACGAGTGCGAGATCGCCCAGGCGGAGGCGGCCACCGGGCGGATGTTCGCCCGCTACTGGCTGCACAACGGCTTCGTCAACCTGGGCAAGGAGAAGATGTCGAAGTCGCTCGGCAACACGCTGACGATCCGGGAGCTCGTCCGGCGTCACGACCCCGACGCCATCCGGCTCTTCTTCCTCGGGACCCATTACCGTCACTCGCTCGAATGGTCCGAGGAGCGCCTGCAGGAGAGCGCCCGGGCGCTCGAGCGCTTCACCCGTCTGCTCGACGATCCGCGGGCCGGCGGCGCGCCCGGCGGCCCGCCGCCGGCGCGCTTCGCGGCCTTTCGCCCCCAGTTCGAGGCCGCGATGGACGACGACTTCAACACGCCCCAGGCGCTCGGCGTGCTCTTCGACCTGGCGCGCGCGCTCCACGAGGAGCGTGACCGTGCCGGCGGCGGCGCCGCCGGAGTCGCCGCGCTGGCGGCCGGCGTGGCGGAGCTCCGGGCCCTCGGCGGCGTGCTCGGACTGTTCGCGCGGCGGCGGGCGGCGGTGGGGCCGCCGCCCGAGGTCGAGCGGCTGGTGGCGGAGCGGCGCGCGGCGCGCGAGCGGCGCGATTTCCGCCGCTCGGACGAGCTGCGGGCGGAGATCGCCGCCCTCGGCTGGGCCGTCGAGGACACGCCGGCCGGACCGCGCCTGACGCGCAAGGACCCGTGATGGCGGGCGACGAGCGAGTGTACGGGCGCCATCCGGTGCTCGAGCTGCTGCGAGGCTCCGGCCGCCGCGCCGACGAGGTGGCCGTGCTGGCGGGCGCGCGGGGCCCGCTGGCGGAGGTGGTGGCGCTGGCGCGCCGGGCCGGAGTGAAGGTGTCGTTCCGGACCAGGGAGCAGCTGACCGCGATGGCGGGCTCCCACGACCACCAGGGAGTCGTCGCGCGCGTCACGGCGGCCGAGTACGTGGACGTCGAGGACCTGCTCGGCGTCGCCCGCGACCGCGGCGAGCCCGCGTTTCTCATGGCGCTTGATCAGGTGCAGGATCCGCGTAATCTTGGCGCATTGCTCCGGACGGCGGACGCATTCGGCGCGCACGGCGTCGTCATCCCCAAGCACCACGCGGTCGGCCTCACGGAAGCCGCGGCGCGTACGGCCATGGGCGCCGTGGAGCACGTGCGGGTCGCCAGGGCGACGAACATGGTCGCCGCGCTGGAAACGCTCAAGGAATCGGGTATATGGGTGCATGGAGCCACCCTGGGCGATGGCGTCGCGCCGTGGGCGGCTGACCTGCGTGGGCCCGTGTGCCTGGTGCTCGGAAGCGAGGGAGAGGGCCTGCGCCCGCTCGTGGCCCGCGCCTGCGACGTGCTGCTGACCATCCCGATGACGGGGAGCGTCGGGTCCCTGAACGTCTCGGCGGCGGGCGCGGTCCTGGCGTACGAGGTCAGCCGCCAGCGACATCAAAGTGCTTGACTTGTCAAGAAGTCGCACCTAAATTGGAACTTTGTCCGTGCTGGCGTAGCTCAGGGGCAGAGCAACTGCCTTGTAAGCAGTGGGTCGGGGGTTCAAATCCTCCCGCCAGCGCCAGTTTGTGCGACCGCTTTAGCCGAGAGGTTTCCATCGCATGCCGGCAGGTTCGGGGAGGTACCCAAGTGGCCAAAGGGGGCAGACTGTAAATCTGCTGGCGTACGCCTTCGGGGGTTCAAATCCTCCCCTCCCCACCATTGTAGCGAAGCCGCGAGGCCGGGTCGGGCCGTGGGTGGCCTGAGCGAGGGGCGTGTGGTCGCGGCGGTGGCGGCGCCGCGGGGCGTGACGGCGCCGCGGGGCGTGGCGGCGCAGCGGCGTGTGGCGGCGAGCTCTGAGCAGGTGAAAGGCGGGAAT
>DASUPA010000147.1:0-2722 GCA_036276335.1 Candidatus Methylomirabilota bacterium
CGGCTCATCGTGCTGGCGGCGCTCGGGCTCGCCCCCGAGCGGCTGTGGTCGGTCGACGCCTCGCCGGCCGGCATCACGGAGATCGAGTACCAGGACGGCTGGGCCACCGTGCACCGGATGAACACGCTGGCGCACCTCGACGGCGTGCGCGAGGCGGGCCCGTGAAGCCCGTGCACGCGCAGCTGCCGAAGGGCGCGCGCATCTACCTGCCGGACGAGGCGGCGCGCAAGCGCTACGTCGAGACGCGGCTCTTCGACGTCTTCCGCCGCTGGGGCTACCGCGAGGTCGTCACGCCCACGTTCGAGTTCTCCGACGTGCTGGAGGTCGGCACCGACGTGGCCGTGCAGGAGTCGATGTTCAAGTTCGTCGACCGGGAGACCGGCCGCATGCTGGCCCTGCGCGCGGACATCACGCCGCAGATCGCGCGCGTCGTGGCCACGCGCCTGCGCGACGAGCCGAAGCCGGTGCGCCTGGCGTACGTCACCAACGTCTTCCGCTACGACGAGCCGCGCGTGTCGCACTATCGCGAGTTCTACCAGGCGGGCGTGGAGCTGATCGGGCTCGAGAAGCCCGAGGCGGAGGTGGAGATCATCGCCATGGCCGTCGAGGGGCTGCGCGCCCTCGGCCTCGAGCGGTTCCAGATCGACCTCGGCCACCCGGACTTCTTCCGCGGGCTGCTGGACGAGGCGACGTCCGAGGCCGGCGCGCGCCGCGAGATCCGCGAGGCGCTGGCGCGCCGCGACGCCTCCACGCTGGCGCGCCTGGTCCGCGAGCTGGCGCCGCCGGCGCCGGTGGCCGAGGCGCTGCTGGCGCTGCCCACGCTGTTCGGGCGCGAGATCGTGCTGGAGCGGGCGGCCAGGTACGCGCGCACCGACCGGGCGCGGCGGGCACTGGCGAACCTGGCCGAGGTGTACCGCCTGCTCAAGATCTACGGCCTGGCCGACTCCGTGCTGCTGGACCTCGGCGAGGTCCGCGGCTTCGACTACTACTCCGGCCTCTACTTCGAGGCCTACATCGCGGGCTTCGGCGCCTCCATCGCGGGCGGCGGGCGCTACGACGACATGCTGGCGCGCTTCGGGTACGACTGCCCGGCGGTGGGCTTCGCCTTCGACGTCGCGCGCGCGCTGGCCATCATGGAGACGCAGCACGTGACGGTGGAGCTGCCGGGACCCGACTTCTTCATCATCGACTTCACGAAGGAGAAGACGGCCGCGCTGTCGCTGGCCCGATGCCTGCGGGACCGCGGCGCCTCGGTGGCGCGCGACATCATCAGCCGCGGCCTGGAGGAGTCGATCGAGTACGCGCGGGCGCAGCGGGTGCGCCACGTGCTGGTCGTCGGGAGCCCGCGCACGGCGGCGGGCGAGCTGCTGGTGCTCGACCTGAAGCAAAGCGGCGAGCGGACGCTGCCGGTGGCCGACGTGCTGGCCGATCCGGCGGCCTACTTCGGGAAGCTGGGGGGACAGCGAGATGCCTAACATCGTGGTGGTCGGCGCGCAGTGGGGCGACGAGGGCAAGGGCAAGGTCGTGGACGTCATCACGCCGCACGTCAACGTCGTCGTCCGCTTCCAGGGGGGCAACAACGCCGGGCACACGGTGGTGGTGGGCCGGGAGAAGTACGTGCTGCACACGATCCCGTCCGGCATCCTGCACAACGGCTGCCGCTGTGTGATCGGCTGCGGCGTCGTCATCGACCCCGGGTCGCTCATCGAGGAGATGGAGTCGCTCGTGCAGCGCGGCGTCACGCTGGACGGCAACCTCTACATCTCGAAGAACGCGCACCTCATCATGCCGTATCACCCCGCGCTCGACCGCGCCTCGGAGGCGAAGCTCGGTCCCCGGCGCATCGGCACCACCGGCAAGGGCGTCGGCCCGGCGTACGTGGACAAGGCGGCGCGGGTGGGCATTCGCATGGCCGACCTCCTGGACGAACGGCTCTTCCGCGAGAAGCTCGAGTTCAACCTGGCCCAGAAGAACCGGCTGCTGCGCGAGATCTACGACGCCCAGACGTTCACCGTCGACGAGATCCTGAACCAGTACCTGCGCTACGCGGGGTGGCTCGCGCCGTACATCACGGACACGGCGCTGCTGCTCCACCGGTGGATCGACAGCGGGTACTCGGTCCTCTTCGAGGGCGCGCAGGCGACGATGCTCGACATCGACCACGGCACGTATCCGTACATCACCTCGTCGTCCACGACGGCGGGCGGCGCCGCCACCGGCACCGGCGTGCCGCCGACGAAGATCCACGGCGTCCTCGGCGTGGCCAAGGCGTACTCCACGCGCGTGGGCGGCGGGCCGTTCCCGACCGAGATGACGGGCAAGCTCGCGGAGACCATCCGCGCGCGCGGCAACGAGTACGGCGCGACCACGGGGCGGCCGCGCCGCTGCGGCTGGTTCGACGCCGTGGTCGCGCGCTATGCCGTGCGCGTCAACGGCTTCGACACCGTCGCGCTCACCAAGCTCGACGTCCTCGACCAGTGCGAGACGGTGAAAGTCTGCACGGGCTACCGCTGGCGCGGCGAGGTCATCGTCGACTTCCCCGACGAGGAGCGCGCCATGGCGGAGCTGGAGCCGGTCTACGAGGAGATCACCGGCTGGATGAGCTCCACGGTCGGCGCCCGCAACGAGGTGGACCTGCCGGCGAAGGCGCGGCGCTACCTGGAGCGCCTGGAGGAGCTGATCGGGGTCCCGTTCTGCCTGATCTCCACCGGCGCCCAGCGGA
>DASUPA010000148.1:0-3144 GCA_036276335.1 Candidatus Methylomirabilota bacterium
TGATCAGCACGTCCGGCATCTCGGCGCGCACGGCGCGCAGCGCCGCCTCGGCGTCCGCGACGGCGACCACGTCCGCCCCCGACTCGCGCAGCAGGACGTCAAGGATGTCCCGCGTGTCGCCCTCGTCCTCCACCACCAGCACGCGCAGGCCCTGGAGGTCGGCGCCGCGCTCCTCGCCGTCGGGACCGGTCTCGGGCGTGGTGACCGTCGGCGCGATGTCGGCCGGCAGCGTGACCGTGAAGGTAACGCCGCGGTCCTGTCCCTCGCTCGTCACCCCCACCGTCCCGCCGTGCAGCTCGACGAGATGGCGGACGATGGCGAGGCCGAGCCCGAGGCCGGTGTGGACCCGCCGGTGCGTGCCCTCGGCCTGCCGGAACGGCTCGAACACGTGCGGCAGGGACTCCGGCGCGATGCCGCGCCCGGTATCCGACACGGACACGGCGACGTGCCGGGCCGCGCGCTCGGCGCGCACCGTGATGCGGCCGCCGGCCGGGGTGAACTTGACCGCGTTGGACACGAGGTTGACGAAGATCTGCTGCAGCCGGTTGGCGTCGGCCACGAGGCGCGCGGCGGGGTCGACGTCTACCGTGATGGCGATGTGCTTGTCGGCGGCGGCCCCGCGCAGCGACTCCACCGCGGCGTCGACCACCGTCCTGAGCGTCACCGGCGCCAGCGTGAGCGTCATCTTGCCGGAGATCACGCGCGAGACGTCCAGCAGGTCCTCGACGATCTGGGCCTGCAGCCGCGTGCTGCGCTCGAGCACGTCGTACGCGCGCTCGGTGCCGGCGTCGTCCAGCCGGCGTGTCCGCAGCATCCGCAGCCATCCGAGCATCGACGTCAGCGGCGTCCGCAGCTCGTGCGAGAGCACCGCGAGGAACTCGTCCTTCGTGCGATTCGCCGCCTCCGCGTCGGCCCGACGCTGCTTTTCGAGCTCGAGCAGCCGGCCGCTGATCTCCTGCACCCGCTTGTGCTCGGAGACGTCGCTGACCACCCACACGCTGCCGGCGGCGCGGCCGTACTCCGCCGGGACCGGCGTCACGGCCACCCGCAGCCACCGCCCGCCCGCGTGGATCTCGCGCACCGAGCCCTGATCCGCGCGGACGAGCTCGTGCGCGACCGCGCCGAGGAGCGGCTCGAGAACCGCGCGAATCGGCCGGCCCACGAGGTCGCCGGTGGCGCCGAGGAGCGTGACGAACCGGCCGTTGTGGCGAGTGACCACTCCCGCCTGGTCCGCGAAGCAGGCGCCGTCGGTGATGATCTCGAATGTCAGGCGCCACTCGCGCTCGGCCAGGCGCACGGCGTCCTCGGCGCGGCGGGTGCGGAGCAGCGCGCGCAGCGTCGCGACGAGCACGTCGGGCTCCACCGGCTCCACCAGGTAGGCGTCCGCGCCCTGCTCGAGCCCGCGGACGTAGTCGCTGCCCCGGCGGAACGCGGCGCTGACGTGGACGACCAGGACCCCGGCGCCGGCGGGCGCGGCCTTGAGCCGGCGACACAGCTCCGAGCCGCTCATGTCGGGGAGCTTCACGTCGATGAGCGCCAGCGCGGGCGGCTCGGCGGCGACGAGACGCAGCGCCTCGGCGGCGGTGCCGGCCTCGACGACGCGGAACCCGGCCTGCTGGAGGGTCCGCGTCCGCGCGTAGCGCGCCGACTCGTAGTCGTCGACGTGGAGGACCAGCGGCGCGTCGCTCACGTCTCGACTCCGCTCTGGACCAGCAGCCGGCGGACCTCCGAGGCCGCGTCGGCGCGGCTGAAGCGGTCCTTGAGGAGGACCGGGACGCCGTGCCGCTCGAGCTGGCTCAGCTCGTCCGGGCTGAGCGACTTCGCCGTGCTCAGCACCACGGGAATGTCCTGCGTGGCCGGATCGGCCCTCAGCTGCGACAGCACCTCGAGGCCGCTCATGTCGGCCATGTAGACGTCGAGGAAGATGACGTCCGGCTGCTGGCTTCGCGCCAGCTCGAGCGCCTCGCGCCCGCCGCTCGCCTCGCTGACGACACACGAGGTGTCGCGCAGGAACGTCTTCATCAGGTAGCGGCCCACGTCGTCGTCGTCGACCACCAGCACCCGGGGCGCGGTGGTGCTGCCGCCGAGCCGTCGCAGGGCCTCGAGCAGCGCGTCGCGCGCCGGCGTCGCCACGAAGCACGCGTCGGCGCCGAGGGCGAGCGCCTTGTCGCGGTCGTCGGGCCGCGTGAGCGCCACCACCGGCAACGGCTCGGCGCCCTGCTCGCGCTGCTTCAGTCGCGCGAGCAGCGCCCAGGCGCCGTCGTCCTCCGCGTCGAGATGGAGCAGCACGACCCGCGGCCGGATGCGGGCCATCAGGCGGGCGGCCTCCACGGACGAGCGGGCCGCCAGCACCTGGAAGAGGCTGCCGCGGAGCAGCTCCTGGTAGGCGAGCGGCCCGCCGCCGTCGGCGGAGCCGACGACGAGGACGGGGATGCGGGCGGGATCGGGCTCCCAGTCCACCATCGCCCGGCGGGACGTCTGGGGCGTCGTCGACTCCGCGGGCGGCGAGAAGACCAGCGGCAGCGTGAGCGTGAACGTGGAGCCGACGCCGACCTGGCTCTCGAGGGTGATGAAGCCGCCCAGCAGGTGGGCGAGGCGCCGCGCCAGCGGCAGGCCGAGGCCGGTGCCGCGCACGCGCCGCTGCACGTCGTGCTCGAGCTGCGCGAAGTCCTCGAAGATCGCCTCCTGGTGCTCGGGCGGAATGCCGAGCCCCGTGTCCCGGACCGCCAGCGCCACCGCGCGGCCGCCCTCGGTGAGGCGGGCGCTCACGCGGACCTCGCCGCGCTCGGTGAACTTCAGCGCGTTGGAGATGAAGTTGCGGAGGATCTGCGAGACCTTCGCCTCGTCCGTGGTGAGCGTCGGCAGGTCGGCGGCGTCCTCGAAGACGAGCGTGACCGACGCGTTGACCAGGAGCGGCCGCAGCATCCCGCGCAGGGCGCCGAACAGCTTCTCGATCTCGCACTCGGCGGGCCGGATGACGATCTTGCCCGCCTCGACCTTGGCGAGGTCGAGCAGATCGTTCACCAGCTCGGCGAGATCCTCGGCGGCGCGTCGGACGAAGGCCACCTGACGCTCCTGCTCCACCGTGAGCGGGCCGTCGACGCGGTCGAGCAGCAGCCGTGACAGCGCCAGGATCGAGTTCAA
>DASUPA010000149.1:0-3696 GCA_036276335.1 Candidatus Methylomirabilota bacterium
CCGCGCGGGCGCGGGCATGGGCACGACCTCGGCCTCGGCCGGCGGCGTCGGCCGCAGCATCCACGCCGTGGTCAGTCCGGTGCTGAGCGCGGTCACTCCGATGATCCCAAGGCCGATGGTCGCCAGCTTCCACGGGTTCGTCATGGCTCGTCCTCCTCCTGCCGATGTGACGGCCGCCCCGGGCAGCCTATTCGGCCTGTGGTAGAACCTCCACCGTGCGTGTCCTCGTCACGGGCCTGGCGATCCTCCTGGCGGTGCCGGTCCCCGCCGCCGGCGACGGCATCATGCTGGTCCAGGCCGGCGCGTTCTGGATGGGCCGGGACGACGGCCCCGCCGACGAGGCGCCGCTGCACCGGGTCTACGTGCGCGACTTCTGGATCGAGCGCCACAAGGTCACCAACGCCGAGTTCGCCGCCTTCCTGAACGCGCGCGGCGTCGCGAGCGCGGAGGGCGAGCGGCGCTACGACGCCGACGACGCCGACGCGCGGATTCGACTGGTGCCCGCCGCCGAGCAGCACGCCGGCTGGGTCGCCGACCGCGGGCGCGAGCGCCATCCCGTCGTCGAGGTCTCGTGGTTCGGGGCGCGCGACTACTGCGCGTGGCGAGGCCGCCGGCTGCCGACCGAGGCGGAGTGGGAAAAGGCCGCGCGCGGCCACGACCGGCGCCCCTATCCGTGGGGCGCGGAGCCGCCGACGCCGGCGCGCGCCGTCTTCGGGCGGCCGTACGGCGCGACGGAGCCGACCGACGGACGGCCGGCCGGCGCGAGCCCGTACGACGTCCACGACCTGCTCGGCAACCTTCGAGAGTGGACGGCGACGGCGCTCAAGCCGTACCCTTATCGGCGCGACGACGGGCGGGAGCCGTACACGGGCGTCGGCCGCGTGGTCGTCCGGGGCGCGAGCCACGACGACGCCGGGGACACGCTCGGCGTCACGACCCGGCGGTCGTACGACCGCGGCGGCGCGGCCGCCGGCCACCACCACGTGGGATTCCGCTGCGCGACATCCGAGGACCTGGGAGGCCGATGACCATGAGCCGTCAGCTCGACAACCTCATGATGAGCTACCCCCTCACGCTGACGCACTTCTTCGAGCGGACGCGCCGGCTGTTCCCGAAGAAGACGCTCGCGACGCGCGTGCCGGGCATGGGGCTCGAGCGACTGGACTACGGCCGCTGGGCCGACCGCACGCGGCGGCTGGCCGCGGCGCTCCGCGCGCTCGGCGTGCGCAAGGGCGATCGCGTCGGGACCTTCGCCTGGAACTCGCACCGCCACCTCGAGGTCTACTTCGCCGCCCCCTGCATGGGGGCCGTGCTGCACACGGTGAACATCCGGCTGTCGGCCGCGGACATCACGTACATCGTCAACCACGCCGCCGACAAGGTCCTGATCGTCGACGCCTCGTGCTGGCCGATCCTCGAGCCGATCCGCCGGCAGCTCACGAGCGTGGAGCACGTCATCGTGATGAAGGACGCGCCGGGGGCCGCCATCCCGCCGGGCACGCTCGACTACGAGGCGCTCGTGGCCGACGCCCGCCCGCTCGAGGCGTGGCCGACGCTGTCGGAGCTCGACGCGGCGGGGATGTGCTACACGTCGGGCACCACCGGCCATCCCAAGGGCGTGGTGTACACGCACCGCGCCATCTTCCTGCACTCCATGGGCTCGTCGACCAAGGACCTGCTCGCGATCTCCGAGAGCGACGTGATCCTGCACATCGTGCCGATGTTCCACGCCAACGCGTGGTGCGTGCCGTTCGCCGGCGTCATGAACGGCTCGACGCAGCTCTTCGGCGGCCCGAATCCGCAGCCGCGCGACATCGTCGAGATCGTCCACAACGAGCGCGTCACCGTGGTGGGCGCGGTGCCCACGGTGTGGATCGCCGTCGACAACATCCTCGAGAAGGAGCCGCAGTGGGACATCTCGTCGATCCGCTGCATCCCGATCGGCGGCTCGGCGGCGCCGCGCACCCTCATCGAGAAGTTCGAGAAGAAGTACGGCGCCACCATGTGGCACGCGTGGGGCATGACCGAGATGACCCCGCTCGGCACGGTCGGGCGGCTCAAGTCCCACATGGAGGCGCTGCCGGACGAGGAGCGCTTCGCCATCCGGGCCAAGCAGGGCTACCCGGCGGTCTGCGTCGACCTCCGCATCGTCGACGACGCCGGCGTCGAGCAGCCGTGGGACGGCGCGAGCGTCGGCGAGATCCAGGTCCGCGGCCCCTGGGTGACGGCCGGCTACTTCGACAACCCCGAGTCCGCGGACCGCTTCACCGCCGACGGCTGGTTCCGCACCGGCGACGTGGCGAGCATCGACCCCGAGGGCTACGTGCAGATCACCGACCGCACCAAGGACCTCATCAAGTCCGGCGGCGAGTGGATCTCGTCGATCGACGTGGAGACGATGATCATGGGCCACCCCAAGGTTCTGGAGGCTGCCGTCATCGCGGTGCCGCATCCGAAGTGGGTGGAGCGGCCGCTCGCCTGCGTCGTGCCCAGGCCGGGCGAGCAGGTGGCGCCCGCCGAGATCCTGGAGTTCCTGCGGCCGAAGCTGGCGAAGTGGGCGCTGCCCGACGAGGTCGTGCTGATCGACGCCGTCCCCAAGACGAGCGTCGGCAAGTTCGACAAGAAGGTCCTACGCGAGCGCTTCAAGACCTGGACGCCGAGAGCGTGACGGGCAACGCGCCATGACCGACGCCACCGTCGCGTTCGTCGGCCGGGTCCCCGAGCACTACGACCGCTACCTGACGCCGCTCCTGTTCGACCCGTTCGCGGAGGACCTCGTCGGACGCCTGGCCGTCCGCGACGGCATGCGGGTCCTCGAGGTCGGCTGCGGGACCGGCATCGTCACCCGGCGCCTCGTCGCGAGGCTGGCCGGGCGCGGCGACGTGGTGGCGACGGACCTCAACGAGGCGATGCTCGCCCACGCGCGGACGCGGCTGCCGGATCCCGGCGGCGTCACGTGGCGCCAGGCCGACGCGACGCGGCTGCCGTTCGAGCCCGGCACGTTCGACGCGGTGCTCTGCCAGTTCGCGATCATGTTCTTTCCGGACAAGGCCGCCGGCGCGCGGGAGGCCTTCCGCGTGCTGAAGCCCGGCGGCGCCTGGCTGTTCAACGCGTTCGACGCGCTGGAGCACAATCCCATCCAGCGCCTCGCGCACGAGACGATCGCCGCGTTCTTCCCGGCGGATCCGCCGAGGTTCTACACGGTCCCGTTCGGCTACCACGACACCGGGGTCATCGAGGCGCTGCTGCGCGACGCCGGCTTCGAGGACGTGCGCTGCGAGCGGGTGGCGAAGGAAGGGACGAGCCCGTCGGCGGAGGAGGCCGCGATCGGCCTGATCGACGGCAACCCGGTCGTCGGCGAGATCGTGCAGCGCCGGCCCGACGCGCTCGGCGAGATCCGGGCCGCGGTGGCGGCGCGGCTCGCGCGCGAGCTGGGTGACCGACCCGTGCGGGGCCCCCTGCGGGCGGTCGTCGCCACGGCACGCCGCCCCGCGCCTTGACAGGTTGTCTCGCCAGTCATACTCTCCGGCCACCTAGTCGCTCGATCCGAGGTTCACCGCGGCCGGTCCGGCCGCGAGGAGGCTGCCATGGCCGCTCTCTCCCGACGACGGTTTCTTGGAACGACCACCGCCGGCCTGGCCGGCATCCTCGCGACGCGCACCGCCCCCGCGGTGGGACAGACGCGCGAGATCTCGT
>DASUPA010000150.1:0-6290 GCA_036276335.1 Candidatus Methylomirabilota bacterium
GAGTGCAGCAGCAGGGCCGCGCCCAGGGAGGCGCCGATCGACAGCGGCACGCCGACGACGACGAAGTAGAGCGTGTTCCCGAACGCCCGCCAGAAGAGCGGCGTCTGGAGCAGCTGCGCGTAGTTCCCGAGGCCCACCAGCCGCAGGTTCCCGACGTGGGCGAGCGCGTAGATGTCGAAGTCGGTGAGGCTCAGCGCCAGCGCCGCGAGCACAGGCAGGAAGAAGAACACGCCGATGACGAGCAGGGCGGGCAGGACGAAGCACCACGCGGCCCCCGCCCCTCTCACCGGGCGCCCGCGCGGGCGAGGAGCCAGCGGCGCTTCTCGAGGATGCGGTCCGCGCGCGCGTCGAGCTCCCGGACCGCCTGCTCCACCGGCAGCCCGCCGCGCACCGCGCGCTCGGCCGCCACGCGCATCGCGCTGGCGATCCGCTCCCATTCGGGCACCTTGGGCGCCGGCCTGACGCGCTCGAGCTGCTCCCGGAACGCGCGCGCGTGCACGTCGGACGCCAGCACGGGATCCTGCCAGGTGGCGCGCCGCGGCGGCAAGTCGCCGGTCAGCGCGTGGAACCGGCGCTGCACGGCCGGCTGCGACAGGAACTCGACGAGGCGCCACGCTGCGTCCTTGTGGCGCGACGCCCGGAACACCACCAGGCTCGAACCGCCGGCGATCGAGACGCCGGGTCCGTCCGGCCCCGGCAAGGGTGCCGTCATCCACGTGTCCTGCTGGTCGGCCGGCAACCGGCGCCGTAGCTCGCCGATGTTCCAGGGGCCCGAGACGTAGAAGGCGAAGCGCCCGCGCCCGAACTCGGTCCACACGTTCGAGATGGCGGCGTCCGCCACGGCGGGCGCCCAGCCGCGCTCGAACATCTCGAGGTAGAACGCCAACGCGCGACGGAAGCCCGCCGAGGCGAAGTTCCCCCACCGCCCATCGTCGCGCAGGAGCGCGTCCTCCTGCTGAAGCGCCAGCGCCAGGAGCGGCTCGAACTCGTTGAGCGGGAGCAGGATCGCGTGCCGATCGGGCCCCGCCTGCGCCTGGACGGCGGCCAGCATCCGCCTCCACTCCGGCCACGAGCGCGGCGGCGCGGCGAACCCGGCGCGGTCGAGCAGGTCGCGACGGTAGAACAGCAGGCGCGTGTCGACGTACCATGGCACGCCGTACAGCGAGCCGGCGACCCGGTTCGTGTCCCAGATCCCCGCGAAGTAGTCCTCGGCGGCGACGATCGGCGAGCCGGCGACGTACCGGTCGAGCGGCTCCAGCGCGTTCAGCGCGACCAGCTCGGGGACCCACGTGTTGCCGAGCTGGCAGAGATCGGGAGTGACGTCGCCGGCGAATGCGGTGAGCAGCTTCTCGTGGGCCGACGTCCAGGGCAGCTGCTGCACCTTGACGCGGATGCCGGGATTGGCGCGCTCGAACTCCGGGAGCAGCTGGGCCACCACCTCCCCTTCGCGACCCATCGCCCAGAAGCGCAGCACGGTCTCGGACGAGGCGGAGGCGCCGCAGCCGGCGGCCAGCGACAGCGCCGCGACGACGACGAGGGCAGCTCTGGACAGACGAGTCCGAGCGCTACTGACCGGGCCCGAGCCAACCACCCGAGAAGCCGGCCTGCTGGAGGCCACGACGGAGGTACAGGTTCTGGCGCATCACGCGCCAGACGAGCGCGCTGCGGTAGTTCTCGATCATCGTGAGGATCGCGCCCTGATCGATGCCGAGATAGTCGCCGGCGACCCAGCCGAACTCGGGCACGCGCCGGCCGTGCCGGAGGGGAACGTCGAACGTGAACGTCCGGTTGAAGGCATCGAGGAAGCCGTACTTCGAGTAGATGTGCTCGCCGAAGCGGCGGTGCAGCTCGAGCGTGGCCGGGATGACCAGCTCCGGCGCGAACGGAAGCGATGCCACCACCGCGGTCGGCGCGAGCGTGCAGTCGTCGAGCTTGCCCGTGAGGTCGATGCCGCGCGCCGCGTAGCTGCGGAACCGCCGGCGCCCGCCATCGTCCTCGATCTCGACGTCAGCCGGCCCATCGCTCGCCGTGATCCCCCAGATCGTGGCGCCGTAGTCCCGGCACCGGCGCGGGTTGGCGACGGCATAGGCCTGTTGCGCGTACACCGCACGCCGACTGTTCTCGAAGTAGTCGAGGCCGCGCCGCCGCATGTACGCGTCGCGGATCTGCCGGAGATCGGCCCAGACGTGCGTGTACTGATGGCCGAACAGCGGCGGGAAGCCGAGGTGCTCCTGGCCGAAGAACGTGCCCCACTGCTGGTCGTACGTGCTTGTCCACTCCGTCCACGCGTCGAGCCCCACCGGAAAGGACGGCGAGCCGAGCGCCAGCAGGTACACGAGCATGGCCTCGTTGTAGCCTCGCCAGTCGTATTTCAGGAACCCCTCTTCCGGCGACCAGCCGAGGCTGATCGCGGGCGGCTTCGGCTGTGCCCACCGCCAGTCTACACGCCGGTAGATCGTGTCCACGAGCGACCGGATCTCGACTTCCTGAGGGTCCGCGCCGTCGAAGTACGACTGGCAGAACAGCGCCCCGGCGATCAGGATCGCGGTGTCGATCGTCGAGAGCTCGCTGTCCTCGAAGCGCTCGCCCGTCTTCATGTCCAGGAAGTGATAGAAGAAGCCGCGGTACCCCGTCACTCCGCGAGGCTCCGGCCCCTGCGGAGCCGTGGCGAAGAAGCGCAGCGTCGTGACCACGCGTCGTCGCGCCTGCTCGCGCGTGATGTAGCCCCGCTCGACGCCGATGGGATAGGTGGTGAGCCCGAAGCCCACCGCGGCGATGCTCGAGTACGACGGCGTGGGGTACCGGTCCGGGATCAATCCGTTCTCGGGATTGGCGGTGTCCCAGAAGAACCGGAAGGTTCGCTCCTGGAGATCCACCAGGACGCGGTCGACTTCCGAGCCCGACGTCATCGCCACCACGTGCGGCAGCTTGACCTCCTGGGCGTCCGCGGCGACACCGGCGGCAAGGCTCACGCAGATCAACACGACGGTCGCGACCAGAGCGACCTGGAGGGTCGAGCGCTGTCTGGACATCGTCACCTGCCCAATGGGCGACGGCGTCGAGACCGGAGTCGCGCGCCGGTGTGGAGGCCGACGGCCGCAATTGGCCGTGATGACGTTCCGGGGCCGGGCCCTGGCCGAAACAGACCGCTCGACAGGTTCATGACGCGGGTCTTCATACCGCGGGTCATGACCAAAGTTTTTCACAGTGATTGTTGTTTTGCGAGCTTTATGCCACGGCCCTCTCGCGCGGAAGTACTTGATTCATCTAGGCTGGGACAAGCTACACCGACATCGCCCGGGAGAAGCTCCCGGGTCAGGGAGTCCCACCTGCCCCAACACGCCCGGGCCCGACCTACTCGACGGGTCGGGTACGGGCGCGTCGTCGGGCGCCACGGGCTGGGAAACGACGCCGCTCACCCTGGCGGCCGCAGAGGAAACCCGCGACGCGCCGCGGTCCGACTGGTCGCGGGTGGTTCAGCAACTCACGCGCAATGCACCGACGAGTCGAGGTCGTGTCTCGCGTCGGTCGGCCGCCTCGATCGTGGTGCCGACGACGCACGCAGCGACGTGCGCGGAGCCGCGAGAACGTGCCTTGCCGTGACGGTGCCGTGACGCGAGCGCCGCGCGGACGCCCATCGCGCAGCGATGCCGAGCGCGACGAGCCACGGAAATTGTCTTGGAAATTTTCTTCCTATTGACACCGAGCGGTGGCGAAGCGGATAACGCAACCATCGAGCGATACCGATAGGTCTGCGGCCGGCGTCTCGACGTTCGAAGACATCGGCGCACCCTGCGGTGACCGCCACCGATGCGAGGTCGCGGACCTCGCGTCGCGACGCAGCACCCCGGAAGGGGGGCATTTCCATATGGCGCGCCCGACCGTGCTCGTGATCTCCGGCGGCGGGGTGAGCCATGAGCGGTTCCAGAAGGCGCTCGAGCGCGAGTTCCACGTGGTCACGGTCGACGCCGTCACCGGCGTGGAAGCGTTCCGTGCCACCCGCGCGCGGGTCGTCGTTGTCGACTGGAGCGCGACGTCCGAGGACGCGACGGACCGCCGGCTCGACGAGCTCGCCGAGATCCGCCGGGACGGCGGCGCCACCACCGTGATCGTCACGGTGCCGGCCGACGCCCGGCATCTTGCGGCGGACGCGCTGCGACAGGGCGCCCACGAGGTGCTCGCCGAGCCCGTCGATGTCGATCTGCTCCGGCTCCTCGTCGGGCGCGCCTCGTGGCGCTGGGAGTTGCTGCAGGAGCGCGCCGGCGCGCCGGACGAGGCCGACGAGGAGCTGACGGAGATGGTGGGCACGAGCCCGGCCATCCGGCGCGTGTTCTCGATGATCCGCAAGGTCGCGAGCAGCGACGTCTCGGTGCTGATCACCGGCGAGAGCGGCACCGGCAAGGAGCTGACGGCCAGGGCGATCCACGAGCGGAGCGCGAGAGAATCGCGGCCCTTCGTCACCATCAACTGTGGCGCCATTCCCGACACGCTCCTGGAGTCCGAGCTGTTCGGTCACGAGAGGGGCGCGTTCACGGGCGCGCACCAGCAGAAGCGCGGGAAGTTCGAGTACGCGCACGGCGGCACGATTTTCCTGGACGAGGTCGGCGAGCTGCCGCTGGCGCTCCAGGTGAAGCTGCTGCGGTTCCTCCAGGACCGGACGATCGAGCGGATCGGGGGCCGGCAGCCGATCGAGGTCGACGCGCGCATCATCGCCGCCACGCACGTGGATCTTCCCGCCGCCATCGCGGCCGGACGCTTCCGCGAGGATCTCTACTACCGGCTCGGCGTGGTGACGCTCTCGCTGCCGCCGCTGCGCGAGCGGGGCGAGGACGTCCTGCTGATGGCGCGAGTCTTCCTCGGCGAGGCCAGCCGTCAGATGCGGAGGCCCATCGAGGGCTTCACGCGGGAGGCGATCGACGCCATCCGGGCCTACCCCTGGCGAGGGAACGTACGCGAGCTGCTGAACAAGGTTCGGCGCGCCGTCGTGATGGCCGAGGGTTCCCGCATCACACCCGAGGACCTGGACCTGCCGTCCACCGGCGCTGGCAGCCTCACCACGGGGCTCTCGCTCCGCGAAGCGCGTCGCCGCGCCGACGCCGAGATCGTCGCCAAGGCCCTGGTCCTCCACAACGGCAACCTGAGCCAGACGGCGCAGGGCCTCCGGATCAGCCGGCCGGCTCTCTACAAGCTGATCCGGCGGCACGGCGTCCAGCTCCCCAGCGCGGCTCGACACCAGCGCGCCGGGGATGCCTGACCGCTCGGCCGCGCGCCGGGCGGTGTAACGTTCCGGCGACGATCTCGGTCCCGCCGCCTCGAGCCGTCCCCGTGAAAACCCCGTGAACGCGCGCATCGCCTCCGGCTCGATCGCCGCAAGTTGACAGCGGCGGCGGCGATCGCCTGGACGATGCCGCGTGTTTCGCGGTGTTCCAGCGTTTGGCATCGCCCGTGCTCCTCTCCGCCGTCGATGCTCACGGCGCTGCGATCGGCTCTCATCGCGATGCTCCTGGGACTGACGCTCGTTTCGACCGGCGTCGCCGGAGCCCCGGACACCGACCAGCACGTCCGAGGCCGCGCGTCGCTGCTGACCGATGCCGAGCTGGAGACGGTCAGCGGGGGCGCCAGCGAGGCGTGTCGCGAGGTCGAGCCGGCTCGCTGCGTGATGGAGCCCCGCGTCGGCCCGATCACGCGGATCATCCTCTGGGACGAGCGTGCCGGGACCCGGGTCCGTCGGCTGCCGGATCTGCTCGGCCTCGCCTCGAGGCGGATCGGCGGGGCCCTGCTCGACTCGGCGCGCCGGCCGTAGTGTCGCGGCGCGCCAGGCAAGCGGGATCCAGCGCGGTGACGAGGAAGGGGCGTCAGCAGCAACACAGTGACTCGAACGTCGAGAAGGAGGTCACCATGCACAAGCTCTTCGTCGTGACGCTCGCCGTGGCCCTCGGGCTGGCGCTTGTCGCCGGCGATGCCTGGGCCGGCAAAGGAGTGGTTCTCAACGAGAAGCAGCTCGATGGCGTGTGGGGCGCCCAGCTCATCGAGGTCGACGTCGACGACGTCGCGGTCGCGGTCGACCGCGCCACGGCGAGCCAGGCCGACAGCGGCGCCGTGTCCGCGGCCGGTCCCGGCGCGGCGGCCGACGAGGGCGGCATGGCCAGCTCGGGCTCCGGAGACGTGAACCGGACCGAGACCGAGACGAGTGCCGAGGAGGGCGGCATCGTCGCCGGCGGCAACGTCAACAAGGCGGAAGAGGGCGGGATCGCGGCGGGCGGCAGCGTCACCCGGACCGAGCACGAGAA
>DASUPA010000151.1:0-11625 GCA_036276335.1 Candidatus Methylomirabilota bacterium
AAATCTACCGCCGCAGCGGCGCACGGACGGAGCGCTACGAGCACCTGGGCGAGGTGCGATGCTTCGTTGCGATGCCCTTCCCGGGGACGCGGACTACTTCGAGAACAGCCCCGTGAAGAAGCGCTTCACGCTGGTGCCGAACGCGTTGGCGCTCTCCTTGAAGCTCGTCCAGGCGTCCTTGGCGTCGGGCTCGGCGGCCCTGGCCGACTCTTTCAGCTTGTCGCCCGCGTACTTGGCGCCCTCGACCACCGTGTTGCCGACGCCCTTGGCGGTCTCCTCGGCGCCCGTGCCGACCTTGCCCTCGCCGATCGTCTTCGCGCCGCGCTCCACCTGACGCGTCGCGCCCTTCACCTTGCTGTCGTCGGCGGCGATGCCCTCGCCGAACGAGACGCTCACCAGCGCCGCCGCCACGATCGTGACCAGTAATCGGCTCATCGGATCGACCCCCCTCTTCCGTGCATCACGTTCCATCCTACCAGGGGCGCGCGCGCCCGGCCGCCCCGGCGACCGGCCGTCGTCCACAGCCCCGTGCGAGCCAGGGATCCGGCCGCTGAGGTATCGTGTACGGCGCCACAGGAGGAGTGAGCCGTGACGCGAAGCCCCGCGGTGCTGAAGACGGTGACGGCAGGCGTGCTCGAAATCGCGTACCAGGAGGCGGGGCCGGCGGAGGGCACGCCGGTCGTCCTCCTGCATGGCTTTCCGTACGACGTGTGGGCGTTCGGCGAGGTCACGCCACTCCTCGCCGCGCAGGGCTGCCGCGTCATCGTGCCGTATCTGCGCGGCTACGGTCCGACGCGCTTCCGCTCCCCCGCCACGCCGCGCTCGGGCCAGCAGGCCGCGCTCGGCCACGATCTGCTCCAGCTGCTGAGCGCCCTCGCGGTCCCGAGCGCCGTGCTCGCCGGCTACGACTGGGGCGGGCGGGCGGCGTGCATCGTCGCGGCGCTCTGGCCCGAGCGTGCACGCGGGCTCGTCTCCTGCGGCGGCTACAACATCCAGGACATCGCCGGCAGCGCGGTCCCGCAAGCCCCCGAGCTGGAGCATCGCTACTGGTATCAGTTCTACTTCCACGGCGAGCGCGGCCGGGCCGGCCTCGCCGCCCACCGGCGGGAGCTCGGCCGGCTCCTGTGGCGGCTCTGGTCACCGGGCTGGATGTTCGACGACGCGACCTTCGAGCGGACCGCCGCCGCCTTCGACAATCCGGATTTCGTCGAGGTCGTGATCCACTCCTACCGCCATCGCTTCGGTCTCGTGCCGGGCGATCCGGCCCTCGAGGAGATCGAGCGTCGCCTCGCCGCCCGGCCGCCGATCCCCGTCCCGACCGTCGTGCTCCACGGCAGTGACAACGCGGTCAGTCCGGCGAGCAGCTCCGAGCGGCACGCGCGCTTCTTCACCGGCCGCTACGCGCGCCGGCTGATCCCGCGCGTCGGCCACAACGTGCCCCAGGAAGCGCCGCGCGAGTTCGCCGAGGCGGTTCTCTCGCTGCGCTGAAGGACGATCGGGATGGGACCGGTTCCCTCGCACGCGCGCGCCGTCATCGTCGGCGGCGGCATCGTCGGCTGCAGCGTCGCGTACCACCTGACGAAGCTCGGCTGGCGGGACGTCGTCCTCCTCGAGCGGCGCGAGCTCGCCTGCGGCACCACCTGGCACGCGGCGGGGCTCGTCGGCCAGCTGCGCTCGAGCCACAATCTCACGCGGCTCGCGCGCTACGGCGCCGTGCTCTACGAGCGCCTCGAGGCCGAGACCGGGCAGGCCACGGGCTTCCGGCGCTCGGGCAGCATCAGCGTGGCCCGGACCGCCGAGCGTCTGGTCGAGCTGAAGCGCGGGGCGTCGATGGCCCGCTGCTTCGGCGTGGAGGTCGAGCCGATCTCGCCCGCCGAGGCGGGCCGGCGGTGGCCGCTCATGCGCACAGACGACCTCGCCGGCGCCGTGTGGATCCCGGGCGACGGGCGCACGAATCCCATCGACACCACGCTGGCCCTGGCGCGCGGCGCGCGCCAGGGCGGCGCGACGATCGTCGAGAACGTGACCGTGACCGGGATCCAGCGCGCGCGCGGCGCGGCCACCGGCGTGCGGACCGACCACGGCGACGTGGCGGCCGACGTGGTCGTGAACTGCGCGGGCATGTGGGGGCGCGAGGTCGGGCGCATGGCCGGCGTCAGCGTGCCGCTCCACGCGGCGGAGCACTTCTACATCGTCACCGAGCCGATGGCGGGCGTGACCCGGGACCTCCCGGTCCTGCGCGACACGGACGGCTACATCTACGTGCGCGAGGAGGTGGGCGGCCTGCTCATGGGCGGCTTCGAGCCGGCGGCGAAGCCGTGGGGCATGCACGGCATCCCCGAGGAGTTCAGGTTCTCGCTGCTGCCGGAGGACTGGGAGCACTTTCGCGTGCTGATGGAGCAGGCGTGCGTCCGGATCCCGGCCCTCGAGACGGCGCCGGTCCGCCGCCACGTCAACGGCCCCGAGAGCTTCACGCCCGACAACCGCTACATGCTCGGGGAGGCGCCCGAGCTGCGGCGCTTCTTCGTGGCCGCGGGCTTCAACTCGGTGGGGATCGCCTCCGCCGCCGGCGCCGGGCAGGCGCTGGCCGAGTGGATCGTGGGCGGCGAGCCCGGCATGGACCTCTGGGACGTCGACATCCGGCGCTTCGCGCCGGTGCAGGGCAACGCCCGCTATCTCGAGGAGCGGACGAAGGAGGTCGTCGGACTCCTCTACGCCGTGCACTGGCCCTTCCGCCAGCCCGAGACGGCGCGCGGCGTGCGCCGCTCGGTCCTCCACGACCGCCTCGCCGCCCGCGGCGGCGTCTTCGGCGTCGTCGCCGGCTGGGAGCGCGCCAACTGGTTCGCGACGCCGGGCGTCGAGCCGCGCTATCGCTACACCTACGGGCGGCAGAACTGGTTTCCGTGCGCGGCCGCCGAGCATCGCGCCGTGCGCGAGGCGGTGGGGCTCTTCGACCAGTCCTCGCTCGCCAAGCTGCGGCTCGAGGGGCCCGAGGCCGTCGCGGCCCTCCAGCGTCTCTGCGCGGCCGACGTGGACGTGGCGCCCGGCCGCATCGTCTACACGCAGATGCTGAACGCGCGCGGCGGCATCGAGTGCGACCTGACGGTGACCCGGCTGGCCGACGACGCCTTCCTGATCGTCACCATCGCCGCCGCGGCGACGCACGACGCCGACTGGATCCGCCGCGGGATCGCCGGCGCGCGGGCGACGCTGACCGACGTCACCTCCGCCCTCACCGTCCTCGGCGTGATGGGGCCGCGCTCGCGCGAGCTCCTGTCGCGCGTGACCCCGGCCGACCTGTCGACGGCGGTGTTTCCGTTCGGGGCCTCGCGCGAGATCGAGCTCGGCTACGCCACCGTCCGCGCGACGCGGATCACCTACGTCGGCGAGCTCGGGTGGGAGCTGTACGTGCCGACGGAGCTCGCGCAGGGCGTGTACGACGCGCTCGTCGCGGCGGGCGGCGAGGTCGGGCTGCGCCACGCCGGCTATCACGCCATGGACTCGCTCCGGCTCGAGAAGGGCTATCGATCGTGGGGCCACGACCTCGGCCCCGAGGACACGCCGCTCGACGCCGGCCTGGGCTTCGCCGTCGCCCTCGAGAAGGACGGCTTCGTCGGGCGCGAGGCGCTGCTGCGGCGGCGGGACCGCCCGCGTTCGCGCCGGCTCCTGACCTTCACGCTCGACGATCCCGAGCCGCTGCTGCTCGGCGACGAGCCGATCTGGCGCGACGGCAGGCTCGTGGGCCGCATCACGTCCGGCGCCTACGGCCACACCCTCGGCCGCTCGGTCGGCATGGGCTACGTCAGCCACCCCGACGGCGTCGACACAACATTCCTGCAGTCCGCGCGCTGGGAGCTCGAGATCGCGACCGCGCGGGTGCCGGCAACCGCACATCTCGAGCCGCCGTACGATCCGACCTCCGCACGCGTGCGCGCGTAGGCGCTAGGGCGCCTCGAGGAGCGCGCGCGCGGCCGCGAGGTCGCGAGTGCCAAATCCCTCGGTGAACCACCCATAGATTGGCGCGAGGCGACGGCGGGCCTCGTCGAGGCGGCCCTGCTGACGCAGCAGCTCTCCCAGCCGCGTCGTGGCGCGGAGCTCCCAGAGCTTCGTCTCCTGCCGCTGCGCGAGCTGGATGGCGTGCTCCAGCGACGCGGCGGCCCCCGGCTCGTCCCCCTGCGCGAGGAGCAGCTCGGCGCGAAGGTGATACACGTCGATGGCTTCGTAGCTCTCGTCGGCGGCGGCGCGCAGGATGGTGGTCGCCTCGTCCAGCGCCGCCATGCCCTCCGCGACCTGTCCCGCCCGCGCAGAGGCCTCCGCCAGCATCGCGAGGAAGTGGGGACGCCCCAGCTCGGTGCCCATGGCTCGCCACGTGGCGAGGCCCCGGCGCAGCTCGGCGATGCCGTCGGCGGCCCTGCCCTGCTCGGCGAGCGCCCAGCCGCGCAGCATCCCGCCGAAGGTCAGCCAGAACGGGAATCCGTGCTCGTTCGCGAGCGCGATGGTCCGCTCGGCCCATTCGTGGGTCGGTGCGTGCTCGCGCCGGAAGTAGTAGAGCGACGCGGCATAGGTGAGCGCGAAGGCGAGGCTGAACGGATGCGCGAGCTCGCGAGCCAGGGTGAGCGCCGCCTCCATGCGCTGCAGCGACTGCTCCGGGTAGCCCAGGTACCAGAGCGTCCACGCCGTGTAGGAATAGCCGACCACTCCGGGGTCGTTGCCGTACACGAACGCGTGCGAGCGGTGCTGGCGGCGATCGTAGAGCGCGATCACGCGCTCGAAGTGCTCGTGCGCGGGGCGGAACTTGCCCATCCAGAACAGCGCGGCGCCGACGGCGTAGTGCGCCTCGAGCAGCAGGGCGGCGTCCTGCACCCGCTCGGCCAGGCGCAGCAGCTGCAGGCCGAGCTCGTGCGCCGTGGGCGAGTCGCCCCGGATCTGGTAGAAGGTCCGCAGGCCGCGGATCGCGGTGAAGAGCTGCGGATGCTCGCCGAGCTGCCGGCACAGCTCGCGCGCCCGGCCGAAGACCTTCTCCACGTCGCCGGCCGAGTAGCCGCGCGTCGCCATCAACGGGGCGCCGAGCGTGATCTGGAGGGCCAGCTCCTGCTGGATGCGCTGCGGCCCTTCCGGCACCTCCGAGAGCAGCTGGAGCCCGCGGGTGAGGTGGCTGATGGCCTCGGCGTTGGCCGAGCGCTCCACCGCACGCTGGCCCGCGCGCTGCCAGCACGGCACCGCCTGCGCCGCGAGCCCGGCCTCGGTGTAGTGGTGCGCGAGCAGCTCCGGCTGCGTCTCCGCCACCTCCGGGAACTTCTCCACCAGCGTCTGCGCGATGCGCTGGTGATACTGCTGTCGCACGCTGCGGAGCAGGGTCTGGTAGGCGGCCTCCTGGATGAGGGCGTGCTTGAAGAGGTAGCGGACGCGCCCCTCCGGGCTCGGCCGGTACACGAGCCCCGCGTCCACGAGCCGCGCGAGCGCCCCGTCCAGGGTCTCGCGGTCGAACGTCGACACCGCCTGCAGCAGCTCGTACGAGAAGCGGCGGCCGATCGTCGCCGCCAGCTGCGCCACCGCCTTCGCAGGCCCGAGCCGGTCCAGCCGGGCGATCAACGAGTCCTGCAGGGTCGTCGGGATGGCGAGCGCCCGCAGCGGCCCGGCGAGCTCGTACCGATTGCCGGCGTCCTTGAGCAGATCCGACTCGAGCACCGTCTTCGTCAGCTCCTCGACGAACAGCGGGCTGCCGTCGGTCGTGGTGACGAGGTGCTCGAGCACCCGGGCCGGAAGCCCCTTGCCGCCCGCGACGGCCGTGACCATGGCCAGTGTCTCGTCGCGCGTGAGCGGGGTCAGGGCAATCACCGACCAGTGGGCGTTCGCCTCCCACGGCGGACGGAACTCCGGGCGACAGGTCAGCACCAGGAGCGAGCGCGGCATGGCGTGCGGGTCGAGCAGCCGACCGAGGAGCTCGAGCGTCGTGGGGTCGACCCAGTGGATATCCTCCATGATCAGGAGCAGCGGGTGCCGGCTCGCCATGCTGCGCAGCACGGTGACGAGCGCTTCCAGCGTCTTCGCCCGCTGCCGCGGCGGGCTGAGCGTCAACGGGGGATAACGCTCCTCCGACACCGGCAGGGCGAGCAGCGCGGCGAGGAGCGGGATCACCTCGCCGAGCGGGATGTCGTAGGCGCCGACGAGCGCCTCGAGCGCGCGCAGCTTCTCGCCGGCCGGGTCCTCGCGCCGCCAGCCGAGCGTGCGCTGCATGAGGTCGATCACCGGGTAGAGCGCGGTGTGCTGGTAGTACGGCGAGCAGCGGCATTCCAGGCGCGTGTGGGACTCGCCGGCCACGGAGCCCTTCAGCACCTCGACGAGGCGCGACTTGCCGACGCCGGCCTCTCCGCTCAGCACGACCACCGCACTGCCGCCGTTCCTGGCGCGCGCCCAGGCCTCGTGGAGGCGCTCGAGCTCCGGCTCGCGGCCCACCAGCCTCGTCAGCCCGCCCGGGGCGGACGCCTCGAGCGAGCTCTGGAAGCCGCTCTCCGCGAGAACCGTGAACACCCGCAGCGGCGCCGACAGCCCCCTGATCGGATGCAGCCCCTCGTCCCGGCAGGTGAACGCGCCGTGCACGAGCCGATGGGTGGCCGCGCTGATGACCACGGAGTCGGCGGCGGCCAGGCCCAGCAGCCGCGCCGCGATGTTCGGCGTCTCGCCGAGCGCCAGCTGCTCCTGCCGGGCGCCGCCGATGCTCCCGACGACGACGAGGCCGGTGTGGATGCCGATGCGCGCCGCCAGCGTCACCCCGCGCGTGCTCGCGAGCTGCCGGTTCGCCTGCGCGAGCCCGTCCACGATGCCGAGCGCCGCGTGCACCGCGCGCCGCGCGTCGTCCTCGTGCGCCTGCGGGTAGCCGAAGTAGACGAGGAGCCCGTCGCCGAGGTACTGCGCGATGCGGCCCTCGAACCGCTCGATCACCGCCTCCGCGGTCCGCTGGTAGGTCGTTACGACCTCGCGGTACTCCTCCGGGTCGAGGCGCTCCGCGAGCGCCGTCGAGTCGACGAGGTCGCAGAACATCACCGTGAGCTGGCGGCGCTCGCCTCCCAGATCTCGCGCCGGAATCGAGGACGTCGGGGTTGCTGCCATTGGGTACCTCCCGAAGCTGCAGCGGCGGCGGGCCATGCCGATCGACGACGTCGGTGAAGTCGCACAATTATCAGAAAAGCGCGGGCGGCGCAACCGCCGCACGCGACGGTGGACGCGGCCGGTGCTTTCGGATATAAAGAGCGCCCGAGACACGGGAGACCTGATGTCCGTCGCCAGCGCTCGTCCCCGCGAGGTCCTCGCCGGAACCACCTCCCTGCCGGCCGCCGGTCGGTTCCTCCTCGACCTCTTCGACCGTTTCCTGGTCGGACGCGTCCGCTTCCGGTTCGCCGACGCCGAGCTCTCGGCCGGAACGGCCGACGGGCCGGCGACGACCCTGCGCGTCCACGACGCACGGGTGTTCGCGCGCGTCGTGTGCCTCGGGAACCTCGGCCTGGGCGAGGCGTTCATGGACGGGGACTTCACCGTCGAGGAGGGCGAGCTGTACACGTTCCTGACGGCGTGCCTCCGCTCGCGGATCGACGAGCGGCTCCGCCACGACGTCCGGCTCGGCGCCCGGGCGCTCTATCACCGCGCGCGCGCGGTGCTGGAAGGCACGGCGGCGAGCGTCCGCCGCCATTACGACATCGGCGACGACCTCTTCGAGAGCTTCCTCGACTCGAGCCTGACGTACTCGTGCGGGTTCGCGCGCTCGCCCGACGACGACCTCGAGACGCTCCAGCGCACCAAGATGGACCGCATCTGCCGCAAGCTGCGCCTCGAGCCGGGACACAGCCTCCTGGACATCGGCTGTGGCTACGGCGGCCTGCTGATCTATGCCGCCCGCGAGCACGGCGCCCGCGGCACGGGCATCACGCTGAGCCGCGCGCACGCCGAGGGGGCGCGCCGCCGCGTGGCGGAGGCCGGCCTGTCCGACCGGATCCGCATCGAACTCGGCGACTTCCGGACGGTCGCGGGCCGGTTCGACCGCGTGGTCAGCGTGGGCATGCTGGAGCACGTCCCGCGGCGGCTCTACGGCGCCTACTTTCGCACGCTCGCCCGCCGGCTGGCCCCGGGCGGGTTCGGGCTCGTGCACGCGATCGGGTGCAACGCGCAGCGCAACCGCCACGACCCGTTCGTCCAGCGCTACGTCTTCCCGGGCTCGAACCAGCCGCGGCTCTCGGAGATTGCCTCGGGTCTCGAGCGGGCGGGGCTCGCGATCCTCGACGTGGAGAACATCGCGCTCCACTATGCCTACACCGTGCGGGGCTGGCTGGAGCGGTTTCGCGCGAACCGCACGCGGCTCTGCGCCCGCTACGACGAGACCTTCCTCCGGATGTGGGAGTACTACTTCCACTGCGGGATCGCGGCGGCGTACGCGTCGGACGCCGCCGTCTACCAGACCCTGTTCGCGGCCGATCGCGGAGCGCGGCCAGCGCTGGCGCGCGTCTGAAGCTCACGGAGGCTCAGGCCGATGAACGACACGATCAGAGTCGAGCTGTTGAGGCTGCAGGAGGAGCTCCGCCGGCGCGGGCTGTACCGACCTGCGACCGCCCGGATCCTCGCCGAATGGGTCTACCACCTCACCCTCACGTCCGCGCTGGCGGGCTGGTGGCTGTTCGAGCCGCTCGGTCTGAGGCTGGCCGCGCTCCTCGTCTCGACGCTCGGGATGCTCGGCATCTCGACCGCCGCGCACACCGCCGCGCACGGCGCCGCGCTGCCCTGGCGCCGCGCGAACGCCGCTTTGGCGTACCTCGGGTACCCGTTCATGCTGATGGTGTCCGCGCACTACTGGCGGCACAAGCACAACGTCGTGCATCACCCGAACCCGAACGTGATCGGCATCGACGCGGATTGCGATCTCATGCCCTTCTTCGCGATGAACGAGTCGGAGATCGCGTCGGCCCGCCCGCTGCGGCGCTTCTATTACCGACGGCTGCAGGGCTGGGTCTTCCCTCTCGCCGTCACGCTGAACGGCTTCAACGTCCAGCGCGTCAGCTGGGCGTACCTCCTCCGACGGCTCCGCGCGGAGCCGGGGAGCCCCGCGCTCTGGCTCGATCTCGGGGTCCTGCTCGCACACGTGGCGGTCTGGATCGTCCTGCCCTGCGCGCTCGTGTCCGTCGGCGACGGACTGCTGCTGTACTTCCTCCGCATCGCGCTCCTCGGGCACGCCATGTTCTGCGCCTTCGCCCCCGCTCACTTCCCCGCCGAGGCGGAGTTCATCGACGCGGCCGCCGCCGACGGCGACTTCGTCATGCGGCAGACGCAGACGACGGTGAACTTCCGCACCGGTCGGATCGGCGCCCTGGCCTGCAACGGCGTCGAGTACCAGATCGAGCACCACCTCTTCCCCGGCCTGTGCCATGTCTACTACCCGGCCGTCGCCCCGGTGGTACGCGCCTTCTGCGAGACCCACGGCTACCCGTACCGGACGGTGAGCTGGCGCGACGGGATCCTGAAATCCTATGCGGCGCTGTTCCACCCGCGGCCGATCGTGCGGATGGCCGCGCCCTCGCGCCCGACGGTGGCGTGATGCGGCCGGTCGCGCTCGCGCTGTACGGCGCCCTGTCCTACGGCGCCTCGCTCGCGAGCTTCTACGTCGTGTACGCCTGGCTCGGCGGCCCCGTCCCGCTCGCGTTCCACCTGGACGACGCCCCCCGCGCCTCCCCCGCCGTGTCGCTCGCCTGGAACACGGGGCTCATCGTCCTCTTCGCGCTGTACCATAGCGTGTTCGCCCGCACGACCGTCAAGACGCGCACGCGACGCCTGGTCGGCCGGAATCTCGAGCGCGCCACTTACAACCTGCTCTCGGCCGTCCTGACCGTGCTGCTCTGCGTCCTGTGGCTGCCCATCCCGCGCGCGCTCTGGGGCCTTGCCTCGGCCGAGGCCGCCCCGGCCATGCAGCTCGCGCACGGGCTCCTGTGGGTCGTGCACTTCACGAGCATCGTGCTGATGAACCACAACGACTTCTTCGGGCTCCGGCAGGTCGGGCTGGCGATGCGCGGCGCGCCGTACCGCCCGCTGCCGGCGGTGTCGCGGCGCTACTACCTGGGGACGCGCCTGCCGCTGGTGATCAGCCTCGCCCTCATCCCGTGGGCCTCGGCGGTCATGACGGTGGGCCGGCTCCAGTTCTGCGTCTTCATGACCGCGTACGTCGCGCTGGGCGCCTGGCTGTCGAACCGGGACCCCGGCGACGTGCCGACGGTCGCCGAGCGTCCCTCGGGCAGCGGCCGGCCCGCGCTCGCCTACGAGGTGCCGGAGGGCCCTTCGCTCCCCTAGCTGCCCGCTCCGAGGGCGACGGGATGGTGTCCGGTGGCCGACCGCTGCACCGCGGCGATGATCTCGAGCCCGGCGACCGCGTCGGCCGCGTCGACCGGCGGCGGCGCGCCGGCACGCAGCGAGGCGGCGACCCCGGCGTAGTAGTGCGGATAGGCCCCCGGCTCGCTCGAGACCGGCCGGACTGCGTCGCCGGCGCCGAGCCGGCCCCAGCGCTCGGCCGACTCGACACCCCAGTCAGGGCGGTCCGGGCGCGTGCCCGCGATCAGCGCCGCTTCCTGGCCGTCGACGGCCTCCTTGACGTACGCCGCGCGCGTGCCCAGCACGCGCACGCGCGGGCCGCGCTGCGCCGCCACCGCGCTCGCCCAGAGGTGCGACCGCGCGCCCGAGGCATGCGTGAGCGCGACGAAGACGTCGTCGTCCACCACCGCGCCGGGGCGACATCGCGCCAGCTCGCCGTACACGTGCGTCACGGGACCGAAGAGGTGCAGCGCCTGGTCGACGAGATGCGGGCCGAGATCGTAGAGCAGGCCGCCGGCGTCCCCCGGCCCGGCGCGCTCGCGCCAGCCGCGGCCGGGTTCCGGCCGCCAGCGCTCGAACCGCGATTCGAATCGAACGACCTCGCCGAGGACGCCCTCGGCGAGCAGGCGCCGAATGGTGAGCGTGTCGCTGTCCCAGCGCCGCTGGTGGTACACGCTCAGGAAGAGGCCGCGCCGGCGCGCGTCCGCGATGATGCGTCGGCCCTCGTCCGGCGCGGGCGCGAACGGCTTGTCGATCACCACCGCGTGCCCGGTCGCCAGCGCCGCGAGCGCGAGCGGCACGTGCGTCGAGTTGGGCGTCGCGATCACGACCAGATCGTGCGCGGCCGGCTGCGCGAAGATCTGCTCGGCGGTATCGACGACTCGCGCGGTCGGGTGCTCGCGTCCGGCGCGCGCCCGCCGCTCGGGGTCGCGCGTGACGATCGTGGCCAGCCGCAGGCCCGGAGTGACGGCAATCGTCGGGGCGTGGAAGACGGCGCCGGCCAGGCCGTAGCCGATCAGCGCGACGCGAATCTCGGCGGTCACGGGCCGATCACCGCCGCGCGGGGACGCCCAGCGCCGTGCGCACGAGGCGCCAGGCGGCCCACGCCCGGCGAACCAGGGCGCGCCCCCGCAGACCGAGAATCCACAGCCCGAGCGTCTCCGCCACGTGCGGCGCCGACCAGGGCAGGAACGGCAGCAGCCGGCCGGCACACCGCACGGCGGTAACGCGCGTGCCCTCCCCGGTCTCGACGGCGCGCTCGAGCGCGCACGTCGTCGCCCA
>DASUPA010000152.1:0-2254 GCA_036276335.1 Candidatus Methylomirabilota bacterium
GGCGCGCGAGAAGCCGCCGTGGCGCTCGCTCGTCCACTGCATCGGCGTCCGGGCGCACTCCCGCTCGTCGAGGACGAGGTCGTCGCCCATGCCGATCTCGTCGCCGTACTGGATCATCGGCGTGCCCGGCAGCGAGAAGAGGAGGCTGAAGGCGAGTTCGAGGCGCCGGCGATCGTTGCCCAGCATCGGCGCCAGCCGGCGGCGGATGCCGCGCTCGTAGAGGCGCATGCTCGGCTCGGGCGCGAGGGCCGCGAAGACCTCCGCCCGCTGCTCCGGCGACAGCCGGCCCAGGTCGCACTCGTCGTGCGAGCGCAGGAAGTGGACCCACTGGGCGTTCCGCGGCCGCTTGGCCGTCTGCTGGAGCGCCCAGACCAGCGGGCCCGTGTCGCCGGTGGCCAGCGCGTACCAGAGCCGCTGGTTGACCGGGAAGTTCAGCATCATCTGCAGACGGTCGCCCTCGTCGCCGAAGTAGTGCAGGCTCTCGTCCGGGACGACGTTGGCCTCGGCGAGCATGATGGCGTCGCGCCTGCGCCAGCCGAGGAAGTCCCGCATCTCGTGCAGCAGCTCGAAGTCCTTCACCGGCTCGACGTCCGGCCCCTTGCGCTCGACCATGAAGGGCACCGCGTCCATGCGGAACCCCGAGACGCCGAGCTCGAGCCAGTAGCCCATGATCTTCATGATCTCGTCGCGCACGGCCGGATGGTGGGTGTCGAGGTCGGCCTGGTGGTCGTAGAACCGGTGGAAGTACCACATGCCGGCGGTGTCGTCGAACGTCCACGTCGTGCGCTGCACGCCCGGAAAGACGACGCCGGTATGGTGATCCGCCGGACGCTCGTCGGACCACACGTACCAGTCGCGGAACGGCGACTGGGGGTTGGCGCGCGCGGCCTGGAACCACGGGTGGTCGATGGACGTGTGATTGACCACGAGGTCGACGATCACGCGCATCCCGAGCGCCTTCGCGTGGTTCATGCACTCGACGAAGTCGCCGGGCGAGCCGTGCTTGGCGTGGACCCCGTAGTAGTCGGTGACGTCGTAGCCGTTGTCCCGGTTCGGGGACGGATAGAACGGCTGGAGCCACACGCAGGTGACGCCCAGGCCGTGCAGGTAGTCCAGCCGCCGGCTCAGCCCCTCGAAGTCGCCGATCCCGTCGCCGTTGGCGTCCTGGAACTTCTCGACGTCGAGGCAGTACACGACGGCGTTCTTGTACCAGAGGTCCTCGATGGCCATCGCAGCCGTGCTGTTGCAACGCCGCTGCCAGCGGCTCGGGCTATACTGCGCGCGCCATGGGGAGCCCGCGCCGGCTCACCGTCTACGAGCCGTTCCGCTCCATCTTCTACGCGCCGCAGTTCGTGGCGCTCCACGGCGGCCACTTCGCCGGCGAGGGGCTCGACGTCGACGTCGTGACCGCGGGCGCGGGCGTCACCACGACCGGCGCGCTGCTGGACGGGCGCGCGGAGATCAGCCTCGGCGGCATCATGCGGAGCCTCGACGTCGCCGACCGCGGCGGGCCGTTCCTGCCGCATTTCGCTCACGTCAACCAGCGGAACGGATTCTTCCTGCTCTCGCGCGTGCCGCGGCCGCGCTTCACCTGGGGCGACCTCGCCGGCACGACGGTGATCTCCTTCGCCGAGGCGCCGACGCCGTGGCAGTGCATGCTCACCGTGCTGCGTCGCCACGGCGTCGATCCGGCGACGGTCACCATCGAGCGCACCCGGCCCCTGGTTCAGGCGCTGGCGGCCTTCAAGGACGGCCACGGCGACTTCTTCGAGACCGGACAGCCCTTCACCGAGGAGCTGGTGGCCGGCGGGGCGGCCCACCTCGTGGCCTCGATGGGGGAGGCGACCGGGAGGCTGCCCTTCTCGTCCTATCTCACGACCGAGCGGTTTCTCCGCGACGGACGCGACGTGCTGCTCCGCTTCACGAGCGCGCTCCACGAGGCACAGCGCTGGATGGCGCGCGCCGGCGCCCGGGCCATCGCCGACCTCGTCGCGCCGGCCTTCCCCGACGTCGCCCCTGACATCCGCCACCGCGCGGTTGCGCGGTATCTCGCGCAGGACACGTGGGCGCGCGACCCGGTGGTGGACGCGCCCGGCTACGAATACCTGCAGCGCATCCTGCTCGACGGCGGCTTCATCACGCGCCCGCACCGCTACGAGGACCTGGTCGACACGACGCTCGCGCGCGAGGTCATCGCGCGAGCTCGGTGATCACGCGCGATGCTGACGGAGGGGCCATGGCACCGAAGCGCCTG
>DASUPA010000153.1:0-4649 GCA_036276335.1 Candidatus Methylomirabilota bacterium
GCAACGCACAGTCGATTTGCGTGGTCGAACGCGACCGCCCCCGCCGGCCTCCCCGAGCCGCCCGCCGCCCGCTGCCGGCACGCGCGCTAACTCAGGACGGCTGTCTTGCGCCGCTCGATGAGCGCGAAGTCGATGGCGGCCCCGAGGCCGGGGCCGTCGAGCGCGTGGACGAGGCCGTCGCCGTCCACCTCGATGTCCTGCTCGAGCCCGTACTTCTGCGCGCCGGCCGGCAGCAGCACCTCGAACATCTCGGTGTTCTTGATCGCCATGATCACGTGCAGGTTCGCCACGTTGTTCAGCGAGTTGCCGCCGTGGTGCACCTCGTAGTTGAGGTGGAACCCCTCGGCGAGGTGCGCGGTCTTCACGAGTGCGGTGATGCCGCCCTTGACGGCGACGTCCCCGCGCAGGTAGTCCGTCGCCTGCGCGGTGAGCCAGGGCGCGTAGGCGGTGAAGCCGCCGGGGCTGTACTCGGTGGCGAGGATCGGGATGTCGAGGTGCTGCTTCAGCTTCACGTAGTTGTAGAGGTCGTCGTCGGCGAGCGGGTCCTCGTACCAGTGATAGCCGAGCTCCTCGATGGCGCGGCCCACGCGCAGCGCCTCCGGATACTGGTACGACCACGTCGAGTCGAGCATCAGCCGGAAGCCGTCGCCGACCGCGCGCCGAACGGCGCGGCAGATCTCGATGTCGCGCTCCGGCACCGTCGGGGGATGGATCTTGTAGGCCGTCCAGCCCTCGGCCTTGAAGCGCGCCGCCTCCTCCGCGTACGCCTCCGCCGAGGGGAGCACGGCGGAGCTCGCGTAGGCGTGGATCCGGCGCCGGTAGGTGCCGAGCAGCCGGTGGATCGGCTGGTTCGTCGCCTTGCCGGCCAGGTCCCACAGCGCGACGTCGACGGCGCCGATCGCGCGCAGCGTGGTGTTGCGGTTGCGCTTCCACGCCTCCTGGTAGAGACGCTCGCGCTCGAGCGGGTCCTGCCCCATGAGGACGGGTTTCAGGAACTGGATGAGCGACTGGCCGTCGAGGTGCGCCCCGCGCATGGCCGAGCCGAGGAAGGCGTGGCCGCGCAATCCCTGGTCGGTCTCGAGCGTGAGGAGCCCCAGCTGGCTGGTGCCGGCGGCGCGGCTCATCTGCCCGTAGGTCGTCGGGGGGATGTCGCGCCACTCGAAGAGCGTCAGGCTGACGTCGGTGATCTTCATGGTCCGGTACTCCACCACGTCCGGGGTCATCACGGCAAGGTGGGGTAGAATCCCTGCCACGCTGACGGGAGGCGCCATGGACTCGATCGACCTCTGCTACACGCCGGCCACCGAGCTCGCCCGCCTGATCCGCACCCGGGCGCTCTCGCCCGTCGAGATCACGCGCGCGGTGCTCGAGCGCATCGACAGCGTCGACCCGCGGGTGAACGCCTACTGCACGATCACGGCCGACGCCGCCATGGACACCGCGCGCGCCGCCGAGGACGCGGTCATGCGCGGGGCGCCGCTGGGGCCGCTGCACGGCGTGCCGTACTCCGTAAAGGACCTGAACTTCACCAGGGGCGTCCGGACGATGGGCGGCTCGTTCGTCTTCGAGCATCGCGTGCCGGACGTCGACGCGCCGCTGGTGAGGCGGCTCAAGGCCGCCGGCGGCGTGATGCTGGGCAAGACGACGAGTCCGGAGTTCGGCTGGAAGGCGCTGGGGGACAGCCCGCTCACCGGCATCACGCGCAATCCCTGGAACCTCGGGACGACGACGGGCGGCTCGAGCGCCGGCGCGGGCGCCGCCGCCGCCGCGGGGCTGGGCCCGCTCGCGCAGGGCTCGGACGGCGCCGGCTCGATCCGGATCCCATCGGCGTTCTGCGGCGTCTACGGCTTCAAGCCGTCCTACGGGCGCGTGCCGAACTGGCCGCTGTCGAACAACGACTACGCCTCGCACAACGGGCCCATGACGCGCACCGTCGCCGACGCCGCGCTGATGCTGTCCGTGATGGCGGGCCCCGACGACTGGGACCGGTCCTCGCTCGACGCGCCGCCCGAGGACTACGTCGGCCGGCTCGCACGCGACTTTCGCGGCGTGCACGTCGCCTACAGCTCCGATCTCGAGGGGCTCCGGGTCGACCCGGACGTCGCGCGGATCGTGCGCCACGCCGTGCGCGCGTTCGAGGAGCTCGGCTGCGTCGTGGACGAGGTGAAGCCCGGCTTCGCCGACACGCGCGAGCTGATCCGTCTCATGTGGTCGGCCCACGAGGCCGGCAATCGCGCCGCCTTCCTCCCGCAGTGGCGCGACCGGATGGACCCGGGCCTCGTCGCGTGCATCGAGGCGGGCCGTCGCTACAGCGCCGTCGAGTACGTCCAGGCGCGCGACCGGAAGATCGCGTTCTGGGACACGGTGCGCCCGCTCTTCGAGCGGTACGAGCTGCTGCTGACGCCGAGCGTGTCGGTGGCCGCGTTCGAGGTGGGTCGGCTCAATCCCGCGCACTTCTCGCAGCACGAGTGGGACTGGTTCGACTGGGCCTCGTTCAGCTACCCGTTCAACTTCACGGGACAGCCGGCCGCGTCCGTGCCCGCCGGGTTCACGGCCGCCGGCCTCCCGGTGGGGCTGCAGATCGTCGGCCGGCGCTGTGCCGACCTGAGCGTCCTGCAGGCGTCGGCGGCCTTCGAGGCGGTCCGGCCCTGGGCCGGCCGCCGGCCACCGGTGTAGGGAGGGCCCATGCTCGACCTGATCGTCCGTGGAGGCGAGGTCGTCACGCCCGGCGGCGTGGGCCGCTGGGACGTCGGAGTGCAGGGCGAGCGCATCGTCGCCGTCGGCGAGTCGCTCGGCCAGGCCGGCCGCGTCATCGACGCCACGGGGAAGATCGTCGTGCCGGGGGGCGTCGAGCCGCACACCCACCTCGCGCACTTCGTCTCGATGCACCCCGACGACAACCTCCACACCCTCGGGCCGGAGGACGACACGCGCGGCATGGTCTTCGGCGGCACGACCACCCACGTGGACTTCTGCTTCGTCCGGCCCGGCACGTCGGTCGCCCAGGCCATCGAGCAGCGCGCCGCGCGCTGGAAGGGCAACTCGTACACCGACTACTCGTTCCACGTGTGCCTGCAGGGCGCGCTGCCCATCGGTCTCTTCGACCAGCTGCGGGACGCCATCGTCGAGGGCTTCCCCTCGTTCAAGGTCTTCACGGTCGACGTCCTGCCGCCGCATCCGAAGCGCGCGGGCTACCGGCTCGACTTCGGGCGCATCCAGCTCGCGATGGAGAAGGTGGCGGCGGGCGGCGGGCTGATGGTGGTGCACGCCGAGGACCACGACATCGTCCAGTTCATGTACGAGAAGCTCGCCGAGGAGAAGCGCACCGAGGGCTGGAACCTGCCGCTCGTCCACAACAAGCTCTCGGAGGCGCTCGCCTTCCGCCGGACGATCCACCTGGCCGGGGCGATGGGAGCCGCCGTCTACTTCGTGCACACCTCGGCGCGCGAGGGGGTGGAGGCGGTGGTGGAGGCGCGCGCCAAGGGGCAGCCCGTCTACGCCGAGACGCTGCACCACTACGCCTGCTTCACGGCGGACGATTACAGGACCCCGCGCGGCTTCTGCTATCACACCTATCCATCGCTCAAGTACCCGGACGACCAGGCCGCGCTCTGGGAGGGGCTGGTGCGCGACGGGGTGTCGACGACGGCGACCGACGAGTACCCCACATCGCTCGAGCTGAAGCTGCGCGGCAAGGACCTGGACAACGTCACCGGCGGCAACCTCGGCGCCGAGGCACGAATGGGGATCGTGTTCACCGAGGGCGTGATGAAGCGCAAGATGTCGCTCCAGCGCTTCGTGGAGGTGACGTCGTCGAACGCGGCGCGGCTGCTCGGCTTCTATCCGAGGAAGGGGGCGCTCGCGGCCGGGAGCGACGCCGACATCGTCCTCATCGATCCGACGCTGCGCAGGACCCTCGCGAAGAGCGACTTCCACGTGAGCGACTACAGCCCGTGGGAAGGCTGGCCGATCCAGGGCTGGCCGGTGATGACGATCCTCCGCGGCAAGGTCGTGGTCGAGAACGGCCGCCTGCAGGGCGACACGCGCGACGGGCGCCTGGTGCCGCGCCGGATCTCCGGCGACGTCCTTGGCCGCCCCGTGTGCTAGGAGATCGACGCATGGCGATGTACTGGAAGGAGATCACCGTGAACTGGGGGGAGTCCGATCCGTTCGGCCTCGTCTACTATCCCCGGATCGTCGCCTGGTTCAACGACACCGAGCACGAGCTGTTCCGGATCATCGGCTATCCCATCGAGCAGATGATCAAGAACGATCGGACGACGTTCGTGATGGGGGAGATCCACTTCCGGTTCATCGGGCCCGCCGCGTACGGAGACCGCATCGTGACCACCATCACGCTCGCCGACATCGGCGACCACACGCTGCACTGGAACTGCAAGGCGAAGAACGCGGTCACCGGGGCCGCCGTCAGCGAGGGCCGCGCCACGCGCGTCTACGCGCGGATCAACGAGGACGGCACGCTGAAGGCGCAGCTGATCCCGGCCGACATGGTGAACGCGATCCGCGAGCTCGGCGACCTGAAGCACCTCGGGCCCCACACCGGCGGCGCCCGCCGGCTCGCCGGCGAACCCTGACCGGGGGCCGGCCGCGCCGGCGCGGCCGGCGGCTCACACGCGGGCCGGCACCGC
>DASUPA010000154.1:0-2951 GCA_036276335.1 Candidatus Methylomirabilota bacterium
TCGACGTCGTCCTCGCGGACGTCCGCCAGCAGGTGGCGGCCGGCGCGACCCACGTGAGCTTCGGAGATCCCGACTTCCTGAACGGGCCCGGCCACGCGCTCGCCGTCGCCCGGGCGCTCCACGCGGAGTTCCCCGCGCTGACCTTCGACTTCACGGCGAAGATCGAGCACCTGCTCCGCCACCGCGCGCGGCTCCCCGAGCTGGCGTCGCTGGGCTGCCTGTTCATCGTCTCGGCCGCCGAGTCGCTGGACGACCGCATCCTCGCCGTGCTCGAGAAGGGGCACACGGGCGCCGACGTCGTCGAGGCCCTGCGCGCCACGCGCGCCGCCGGCATCACGCTGCGGCCGACATGGGTCGCCTTCACGCCGTGGACCACGCTCGAGGGCTATCGCGCCTGGCTCGACTTCGTCGCCGCCGAGGAGCTCGTCGACGCCATCGATTCCGTGCAGTACGGGCTCCGGCTGCTCGTCCCGCCGGGCTCGCTGCTCCTGGAGCACGAGGCAATGCGGCCGCACCTCGGGCGGCTGGTGGCGGACGCCTTCCACTACGAGTGGACCCATCCGGACCCGCGCATGGATGCCCTCCAGCAGGCGGTCGCCGACGCCGTCGCCGCGGCCGCCGACCGGCGCGAGGACGCCGCGGTCACCTTCCACCGGGTGCGCGGTCTCGCCGACGAGGCGGCGGGCATGGCGCCGCGCCCGGCGCTCACGCCGGCGCCGGACCGGCGGCGCGCGCCGCGCCTCACCGAGCCGTGGTTCTGCTGAGCGGAGCCGCGTGAGGGCCAGTTGGCCCTCGGGGAAATTGCGGGTACAGTACCTGTCTGAGGGGTGATGCCATGAGCGAAGGAACGGATCTCAAGAGCCGCGTGCAGGAGCTGATCGACACCATGATCAACCCGGCCGTGGCCGGCCACGGCGGCTACGTCGAGCTGATCGACGTCCAGGACAACCGTGTCTATCTCCAGATGGGCGGAGGCTGCCAGGGCTGCGGCGCCGCCGACGTCACGCTCAAGTCCGGCATCGAGCGCCTCATCAAGGAAGAGCTGCCGGAGGTCGCCGAGGTCCTCGACACGACCGATCACTCGTCCGGCACGAATCCGTACTACACGGCCGGCAAGAGCTAAGCCGCCGGTCGAGCGTGCCGTGGGCGGGACCAGGCTGCTGCTCCTCCTGCCCACGCGCACCTACCGGACCGAGGATTTCATCGACGCCGCGCGCAAGCTCGGCGTCGATCTCGTCTGCGCCTCCGAGAAGCCGAGCACGCTCGAGGACCTCTCGCCCGACACGCTGCTGACCCTGGACTTCGCGGATCCCGACGCGGCCGCCGCCCGGACGGTGGCGTGGAGCGAGGGGCGGCCGCTGGCCGCCGTCGTGGGCGTCGACGACGCCACCGGCCCGGCCGCGGCCGCCATCGCCGAGCGGCTGGGCCTGCGCGCCAGCGCGCCGGCCGCCGTCGGTGCGACGCGGGACAAGTACCAGATGCGGCAGTGCCTGGCCGCCGCCGGCGTGCCCGTGCCGCGCTTCCGACGCATCCCGCTGGACGAGCCGCCGCTGCGCGCCGCCCGTGGCGTCGAGTATCCCTGCGTGCTGAAGCCGCTGTCGCTGTCGGCCAGCCGCGGCGTCATCCGCGCCAACACCGCCGACCAGCTCGTCGCCGCCTTCGAGCGCATCCGCGCGCTCCTGCAGCGCGACGACGTCAGCGTCGCGGGCGATGCGGCGCGATACCTCCTCGCCGAGGAATACATTCCGGGCCTGGAAGTGGCGCTGGAGGGCCTGCTCACGAAGGGCGATCTGCACACGCTGGCGCTCTTCGACAAGCCCGATCCGCTGGAGGGGCCGTATTTCGAGGAGACGATCTACGTCACGCCGTCGCGCCTGCCGGCTGCCGTGCAGGACGCCATCCGGAGGACCACGGCCGCCGCGTGCGCGGCGCTCGGGCTGACGGAGGGCCCGGTGCACGCCGAGCTGCGCCTCAACGACGACGGCCCCTGGGTGCTCGAGGTCGCCGCGCGCTCCATCGGCGGCCTGTGCTCGCGCACGCTGCGCTTCGGCACCGGCATGACGCTGGAAGAGATCATCCTGCGCCACGCGCTCGGCTGGCCGATCGCCACGCTGGAGCGCGAGGGCCGCGCGGCCGGTGTCATGATGCTCCCCATCCCGCGCGGCGGGCGCCTCGAGGGCGTGCACGGCGTCGACGAGGCCCGGACCGTGCCCCACGTGGAGGACATCGTGATCAGCGCCCACGTGGGCCAGACGCTGGTGCCGCTGCCCGAGGGCTGGCAGTATCTCGGCTTCGTCTTCGCCCGCGCCGACACCCCGGCCGAGGTCGAGGATGCGCTGCGCATCGCGCACGCCCGGCTCCGGTTCGACATCGCCTGAGGACGCCGCCATGCCACGGATCAACGAGCACTACCGCAACCTGAGAGCCGCCTATCTCTTCGCCGAGATCCGGCGCCGCACCGACGCGTTCGCCGCCGCGCACGCCGAGGCGCGCCTGGTGGATCTCGGCGTCGGCGACGTGACCCGGCCGCTGCCGGCCAGCGTGGTGCGCGCCATCCACGAGGCGGCCGACGACCTGGCGCGCCCGGAGACGTTCAAGGGCTACGGCCCGTACGCCGGCTACGAGTGGCTGCGCGCGGCGATCGCCGCCCACGACTTCGGCGCGCGCGGCGTGCGCGTGGGCGTGGACGAGATCTTCGTGAGCGACGGCGGCAAGAGCGACAGCGCGAACCTCCAGGAGATCTTCGCGACCGACTGCGTGGTGGCGGTGATGGACCCCGTGTATCCGGTCTACGCCGACACCAACGTCGTCGCGGGCCGCACGGGCGCCGCGGACGCGAGCGGCCGCTACGCCGGCATGGTCTACCTCCCGTGCACGGCCGAGAACGGCTTCCAGCCGGCGCTGCCGGACGGGCGCGTGGACCTGATCTACCTCTGCTATCCGAACAACCC
>DASUPA010000155.1:0-15909 GCA_036276335.1 Candidatus Methylomirabilota bacterium
TTTTTGGCAAATGTACAGTCGCCCGCAAGTGGGGCGAAGTGGGATGAAATGGGTCCCCAAGCCCATAAACAATGTTCAGAGGACGCTATCAGCACACGATCGACCCGAAAGGGCGCCTCAGCGTCCCGGCGAAGTTCCGGGACGCCCTGGCGTCATACGGGGAGAACCTGGTGGTGGTCCCGAACGAGCACAGCCTCGAGGTCCATCCGCTGGAGGAGTGGCAGCGCATCGAGGAGAAGCTCAACGCGCAGTCGCTGTTCGCGCCCGAGGTGCGCCAGCTGAGCCGCCTGTACATCTCGCGCGCCAAGGACATCGCGCTCGACGGCGCCGGGCGGATCCTGCTGCCGCCCGACACCCGCAAGCAGGCCGGCCTCGAGAAGGAGGTCACCATCCTCGGCGGCGGGCGAAAGATGTTCGAGGTCTGGGACCGCGCGCGCTTCGAGGAGTACGAGCGCACGCAGGGTGATGCGCTGCCGACGCTGTTCGAGAAGCTGTCGGCGCTGGGAGTCTAGCGGTTCACGTTCCCGTCCTCGTGGACGAGGTCGCCTGGCTGTTGCGACCGCGCCGCGAGGGCTGGGTGATCGACGGGACGGTGGGCATGGGCGGTCACGCGGAGGCGGTGCTGGCGGCGAGCGGCGCGGAGACGCGCCTGCTCGGCCTCGACACCGATCCGGAGGCGCTGGCGCGGGCGGGCGCGCGACTCGCGCGCTTCGGCGCGCGCGTGACGCTCGCGCACGCGAGCTTCCGCGACGCGGCGCGCGTCGCCGCCGCCCACGGCATCGTCGAGACGCAGAGCGCGCTGCTCGACCTCGGCGTGTCGTCCTACCAGCTCGACGAGTCCGGTCGCGGCTTCAGCTTCCAGCGCGACGAGCCGCTCGACATGCGGCTCGATCCCGGGCGCGGCCCCACGGCCGCCGACCTCCTGAACCATCTCGACGAGGAGGCGCTGGCGCGCATCATTCACGAGCACGGCGAGGAGCGGTACGCGCGGCGCATCGCGCGGACGATCGTTCGGCGCCGGCCGCTGCGGACGACCGGCGAGCTCGTCGCCGCCGTCCGGGCCTCGGTCCCGCGCGCCGCGTGGCCGAGGCGGACCCACGTCGCCACGCGCACGTTCCAGGCGCTGCGCATGGCGGTGAACGACGAAACCGGAGCGCTCCGCCAATCGCTCCAGGAGATCCCGGGCCTGCTCGCCGTCGGCGGGCGGCTCGGCGTGATCTCGTTCCACTCGGGCGAAGACCGCATCGTGAAGCAGACGTTCCGTGCGCTCGCGGCCGCGACCTACGCGGAGCTGGAGCCGTCGCCCCTGACGCCCGGGGCCGACGAGGTGCGGGCCAATCCCCGCGCCCGGAGCGCGAAGCTACGCGTGCTGGAGCGGATCTCGTGAAGAAGCCGCAGAGACTCCACCGGGAACAGGATCCCCGCGTGCGCCGCTCGCTCGGCGCCGCCCTCGCCGTGTCCATCGTGCTCGTCGGCGGCGCCCTCGGCGTCGTCGGCCTCCGCGTGCAGCAGGTCCGCCTCGCCTACCAGCTGGACGCGCTGCGCGACGAGCGCACGCGCGCCGAGACGCTGCTCCGCCAGCTCGAGATCGAGGTGGCCACGCTCCGCTCGCCGCTCCGCGTCGAGCAGCGCGCGCGGCAGCTCGGCCTCACCGTGCCCACCCACGAGCAGGTCCTCCTCGCCCGCGAGTACGTGACGGGGACGACCGGGCTCGCCGCCGCCCACCGCAACCGCGTCGCCGCCGTCGACGGGGTCGCGCGCTGACGATGACGCCGGTGCTGCGGGCGCGCGTCCTCATCCTGGCGGCCGCGCTGGTGGTGGCCTTCGCGGGGGTGACGGGCCGGCTCGCCTGGCTCATGATCGTCAAGCACGGCGAGCTGGCCGAGATGGCCGACCGCCAGTACTCGCGCACCGTCGCGCTCCACGCGCCGCGCGGTCCCATCGTCGACCGGCAGGGCGCGCCGCTGGCGACCTCCACGCCCGCCGAGTCGCTGTTCGCCCAGCCCCGCGGCGTCGGCGACCCGGTGCGGGTGGCCGCGCGGCTGGCGCCCATCCTGGACGTGCCGGCGAGCGAGCTGCACACGGCGCTGACGGCGTCGCGCTCGTTCGTGTGGCTCCAGCGCAAGCTGACGCCCGCGACCGCCGCGCGGGTGCGGGCGCTGCGCGAGCCGGGCCTCGGCTTCGTCGACGAGCCGATGCGGCTCTACCCGAACCGGGAGCTCGCGGCGCAGGTGCTCGGCTTCGAGGGCGTGGACGGCGGCCTCGAGGGGATCGAGCGGGCCTGGGACGACGCGCTGGCGGGGACGCCCGGCAAGGCCATCGTCGGGCGCGACGCCCTCGGCCGCGACGTGGTGGTGCCGCACGTGCTGACGCCGCCCGCGCCCGGACACGGTGTCATGCTGACGATCGACAAGACGATCCAGTACCTGGCCGAGCGCGAGATCGACGCCGCCTACCGGCGGACGCGCGCCAGGGCCGCCATGGCCATCGCCATGGATCCGCGGACGGGCGACATCCTGGCGCTGGCGATCCGCCCGACCTTCAACCCGAACGCGTTCTTCGACGTGCCGTCGAAGGAGGTCTGGCGCAACCGGGCCGTCACGGACCCCTTCGAGCCGGGCTCGACGTTCAAGGTGATCCTGGCCGCGGCCGCCCTCGAGGAGGGCGTCGTGCGGCCGGAGGATCCAATCTACGCCGAGAACGGCAAGCTGACGATCGCCCGGACGGTGATCCACGACTGGAAGAAGTTCGGCTGGCTGACCTTCGCCGAGGTGCTGCAGAACTCCTCGAACGTCGGCTCGATGAAGGTCGGCCTCAGCCTCGGCCGCGACCGCTACTACAAGTACATGACCGCGTTCGGCTTCGGCGCGCCGACCGGGGTGGGCCTGGCCGGCGAGAGCCGCGGCCTGCTGCGCGAGCCGCAGCGCTGGTCGCTGCTGTCGCTGCCGGTCATGTCGATCGGCCAGGAGGTCTCGGTCACCGCGCTCCAGATGGTGGCCGCCTTCGGCGCCGTCGCGAACGGCGGCACGCTGATGCAGCCGCGACTGGTGAAGGCGGAGTTCGATGCCGACGGCCGGGAGACCCGGCGCTTCGAGCCCCGGGCCGTGCGCCAGGTGATCTCCGCGAAGACGGCGACGACGCTCACCCGGATGCTCACGCGCGTGGTCGACGAGGGGACCGGCCACCTGGCCGCGCTCCCGGGCTACGGGGTCGGCGGCAAGACGGGTACCGCGCAGAAGCTCGACCCGAGGACGCGCCGCTACTCGCGCGCCCCGGGCGTGCTGTCGTTCGCCGGCTTCGTGCCGGCGGACAACCCGCGGCTGGTGATGCTCGTGATGCTCGACGAGCCGAAGAACGAGAAGTGGGGCAGCGAGGCCGCGGCGCCCGTGTTTGCCGCCATCGCCGGCCCGGTGCTGCGCTACCTCGAGGTGCCGCCGCGCGACGCCGTCCCGATCCAGATCGTGACCGGCGCCGGCGCCGACGGCGCGCCGCGCGCCGCGGCGGCGTCCGTCCTGACGAGCGAGGCGGCGGCGGGGGTGATGCCCGATCTGCGAGGGAGCACGCTCCGCCAGGCGCTGGCGGCGCTGACCCCGCGCGGGGTGCGCGTCGAGATCGCCGGGCGCGGGCGGGTGATGCAGCAGGCGCCGGCGCCGGGCGCGCTGCTGGAGGACGACGCGGTGGCGCGGCTCACGCTCGCGCCGTCGGTGGTGCGCGTCGTCCAGCGGAGCGCCGAGCCCGCGGGCGAGGCGGTGCAGTGACATGGCGCCGGAGGCGCGTGTGAGCGTGCTGCTGGAGGCCCTGGGCGACAAGCGGGTGGTCGGTGCGGTCCCGGCCACCGTCCGCGGTCTCACCGCGGACTCGCGCACGGTGGAGCGCGGGGATTGCTTCGTGGCCGTGCCCGGCTTCCGGGAGGATGCGCGCCGCTTCATCCCGGACGCGGTCGCGCGGGGCGCCGGGCTCGTCGTGACCGAGGGCGAGGCCCTGCCGGGCGTCGGCGTCGCGCAGGTGCTGGTGCCGGCCACGCGGCCCGCCCTGGCGCGGCTGGCGGCCGCGTACCACGGGCATCCCTCGCGCGCGCTCACGCTCGTCGGCATCACCGGCACCAACGGCAAGACGACGACGTCGTATCTGGTCGAGGCCATGCTGCGCGGCGCGGGACCGACGGGCATCCTCGGCACGATCCAGTACGTCGTCGGCGACGAGGTGCGCCCGGCCGGCCAGACGACGCCGGAGGCGCTCGACATCCAGGCGATGCTCGCCACGATGCGGGAGCGGGGGGTGCGCGGGGTCGCCATGGAGGTGTCGTCGCACGCCCTCGCGCTGTCGCGGGTCGACGCCCTCGCCTTCGACGTCGCCGTGTTCACGAACCTCACCCAGGACCACCTGGACTTCCACGGCACGCTGGAGGAGTACGGTCGCGCCAAGCGCCGCCTGTTCGAGCTGCTCGCCGCCTCGCCGAAGCGCCGGCGCACCGCGGTGGTGAACGGCGACGATCCGTGGGGCGCCCGCATGGTGGCCGGGCTGGACGTGGACGTGCTCACGTTCGGGCTCGGCCCCGGCCATCGCGTCCGGGCGGCGACCTGGACCTCCTCGCTCGACGGCATCCGCATGCGCGTGGAGACGCCGCAGGGGACGGTGGACGTGACGTCGCCGCTGATCGGCGAGCACAACGTCATGAACCTCCTCGGCGCCATGGGCGCCGGCCTCGGCCTCGGCCTGAGCCCGGCCGCGGCGGCGCACGCGCTCGCCGGCGTGGCGGCGGTGCCCGGGCGGTTCGAGCAGGTGAGGGCCGGGCAGCCGTTCCTGGTGGTGGTCGACTACGCCCACACGCCCGACGCGCTCGAGCGCGTGCTGGCGACGGCGCGCAAGCTGACGACCGGCCGCCTCGGCGTCGTGTTCGGCTGCGGCGGCGATCGGGACCGGACGAAGCGGCCCATCATGGGCGAGATCGCCGCGCGCCTGGGCGACCGGGTGTGGATCACCTCGGACAATCCGCGCTCGGAGCCGCCGCAGGCGATCATCGACGAGATCGCCGTCGGCGTCCGGCGAGTCTGGGCAGCGCCCGACCGCTATGCTATGGTCGCTGACAGACGGGCGGCGATTTGCGCAGCGCTTTCCTGGGCGGACCCCGGCGACGCCATTGTCATCGCGGGGAAAGGTCACGAGACCTATCAAATTGTGGGACGGGACGTCCTGCCCTTCGACGATCGCGACGTAGCGCGGCAGATCTTATCGGAGCCACGGCGATAGGCAAGCCCATGTCCGCGTTCAGCGTCCAGGACATCGTCCGCGCCACCCAGGGGGCGCTGGTGACGGGAGACCTGAGCGTCCCCGCCACCGGCGTGTCGATCGACTCCCGCACGCTCATCGTCGGCGACGCCTTCTTCGCGATCGTGGGGCACCGGCTCGACGGCCACGCCTTCCTCGGCGAGGCGGCGGGCCGCGGCGCCGCGTGCCTCGTCGTGCACGCGCTGCCCGACGACGTGCCGGCCAACGTGCCGGTCGTCCTCGTCGAGGACACCACGCGCGCGCTCGGCCGCCTGGCGGCGTGGCATCGGGCGAAGTTCCCGGTCCCGGTGGTCGCCATCACCGGCTCCATCGGCAAGACGACCGCGAAGGAGCTGACCGCCGCCGTGCTGACGACGCGCTTCCACGTGCTGAAGCCGGCGTCCTCGTTCAACAACCAGTGGGGGCTCCCGCTCACACTGCTGCGCCTCGGCGCCGAGCACCAGGCCGCGGTGGTGGAGCTGGGAACCAACCAGCGCGGGGAGATCGCGACCCTGGCCGCCATCGCCCGGCCGACGGTCGGCGTGGTGACGGTGGTGGCGCCGGTGCACACGGAGTTCCTCGGCTCCATCGAGGGCGTGCGCGAGGAAAAGGCCGCGCTCGTGCGGGCGCTGGGCGCCGACGGCGTGGCGGTGCTGAACGCCGACGACGCGCGGGTCGCCTCGATGGCGCGGGACTGCGCCGGGCGCGTGGTCACCTACGGCGTGGCGCCGGGCGCCGGTGTCCGCGCGGCGGGCGACATCGTCGACGGCGAGACGGGGCTCCGCTTCACGCTCGAGGCGGGCGGGCGCCGGGCGCCGGTCCGGCTCACGCTGGGCGGCCGCCACAACGTCACCAACGCGCTGGCGGCGGCGGCCGTGGGCGTGGCCCTCGGGCTCGACCTCGAGGACATCGCGCGGGGCCTGGGCGAGGCGCGCGCGGCCGCGCGGCGCGGGCAGTGGGTGGTCGCCGGCGACGTCACCATCCTCGACGACACGTACAACGCCAGCCCGGCGTCGGTGCAGGCCGCGCTCGAGATGCTCGCCGCGCGCCGGCGCGGGCGGCGCGCCGTGGTCGTGCTCGGGGACATGCTGGAGCTGGGCCCGCTCTCCGACGACGCCCATCGAGAGATCGGGCGCGCGGTGGCCGCGCTGCCGGCGGACGAGTTCGTGGGCGTGGGGCGCGCGACGGCGCTGGCGGTGGAGGCGGCCCGCACGGCCGGCATCGCCGAGGCCTACCACGCGAAGACCTACGAGGACGCGGTGGCGCACCTGACCAAGCGCCTGGCGCCGGGCGACGTCGTGCTGGTGAAGGGATCGCGGGGCATGCGGATGGAGCGCGTGGTGGATGCGCTCGTGGCGCGCCGGCGGGGATGATCGATGCTGTACTACCTCCTCGTCCCGCTCGCCAAAGAGCACATCGTCTTCAACGTCTTCCGGTACCTGACGTTCCGCTCCTTCATGGCGCTCATCACGGCGCTGGTGATCTCGCTGATGCTGGGCCCCTGGCTCATCCGGCGGCTCAAGCGGATGCAGCACGGCGGCGACACGATCCGCGAGGACACGCCGGAGCGCCATCGCCACACGAAGCAGGGCACGCCGACGATGGGCGGCGTCATCATCCTGATCGCGATCCTCGGCTCGACGTTCCTCTGGGCCAACCTCCGCAACCGCTACGTGTGGGTGGCCATGCTCGCCATCGCGGGCTTCGGGCTCATCGGCATGTGGGACGACTCGACGAAGATCCGCATGCGCAAGGGGCTGCCGGCGCGCGTCAAGATGTCGGCCCAGGTCGTGCTGTCGCTGGCGCTCCTGCAGATCGTCTGGTGGCAGCCGGCGGACGTCTGGCAGCCGGTGCTGGCCATCCCGTTCCTGAAGGGCTACCTGCTCAACCTCGGCAGCTGGTGGTTCCTGTTCGCGATGCTGGTGGTCATCGGCGCCTCGAACGCGGTCAACCTGACGGACGGGCTCGACGGCCTCGCCATCGGGCCGATCGTCATGGCGGGCGGCGCGTTCGGGATCATCGCGTATCTCACGGGCAACTTCCGGGCGGCGGACTATCTCAAGATCCTCAACGTCCGCGGGGCCGGCGAGCTGACCGTCTTCTGCGGCGCCCTGATCGGCGCCGCGATCGGGTTTCTCTGGTTCAACTGCCATCCGGCCGAGGTCTTCATGGGCGACGCCGGCTCGCTGGCCCTCGGCGCCTCGATCGGCATGCTGGCCGTCCTCACCAAGGCCGAGCTGCTGCTGCCGCTCATCGGCGGGCTCTACGTGCTCGAGGCCGGCTCCGTGATCGTCCAGGTGGCGAGCTACAAGCTCACCGGGCGGCGGGTCTTCCGGATGGCCCCGCTCCATCACCATTACGAGCTGACGGGATGGGCGGAGCCGAAGATCGTCGTGCGGTTCTGGATCGTGTCGTTCGCGCTGGCGCTGCTCGCGCTCACCACGCTGAAGCTGCGGTGACGGGCGCGTGAGCGGCGGCCGGCTGCTGGAGGAGCGCCAGGTGGCGACGAGAGGGCGCGCGTGGCTTTCGACGCTGGCGGGACGGCGGGTGACCGTCGTCGGGCTCGCCCGGAGCGGCATCGCCGCCGCGCGCCTGCTCGCCTCCGTCGACGCCGAGGTGCGTGCCACGGACGCCAAGCCGGTGGGCTCGCTCGGGCGCGAGGTCTCCGCGCTGGCGGCGGAGGGCGTCCGCCTCGTCGACGGCCCGGCCGCCTTCACCGGCGCCGAGCTCGTGGTCGTCAGCCCCGGCGTGCCGCTCGACAGCGCGCAGCTGGCGCCCGCGCGCGACCGCCGCGTGCCCCTGATCGGGGAGCTCGAGCTGGGCTGGCGGGCCATGGAGGCCGACACGATCGCCATCACGGGCACCAACGGCAAGACGACCACGACCGCGCTCACCGGCGCGCTGCTCGCCGGGCAGCCGCGGCGCGTCGTGGTCGGCGGCAACATCGGAACGCCGCTGGCGGCCCGGGCGCTCGACGCGACGGCCGATGCGCTCGTCGTGGCCGAGGTGTCGTCGTTCCAGCTCGAGACCATCGAGACGTTCCAGCCGCGCGTGGCGGTCGTGCTGAACCTCGCGCCCGACCATCTGGACCGCCACCGCACCTTCGCCGCCTACGTCGAGGCGAAGGCGCGGATCTTCGTGAACCAGACGCCGAGCGACTGCGCGGTGCTGAACGCCGACGACGAGCCGACGCGCGCGCTCGCCGCCAGGACGGCCGCCCGCGTCGTGTGGTTCAGCCGGCTCCGCGCCCTCGAGCACGGCGTCTTCGTCCGGAGCGGCTGGGTGGTGGCCCGGCTGAACGGCGCCGTCGAGGAGGTCTGTCCGCTGGCCGAGATCCGGCTCCGCGGGCAGCACAACGTCGAGAACGTCCTGGCGGCCACCGCCTGCGCGCTCTGGACCGGCATCGGCGTCCCCGCCATCCGGCAGGCGATCGCCGGCTTCCGCGCCGTCGCGCACCGGATCGAGTTCGTGCGCGACGTCCGGGGCGTGCACGTCTACAACGACTCCAAGGGCACGAACGTCGCCTCCACCATCAAGGCGCTCGAGTCGTTCCCCGAGCGAGTCGTGCTCATCGCCGGCGGCAAGGGCAAGGGCCAGGACTTCGCGCCGCTGGCCGAGGCGGCGCGGGGCCGCGTCGGTCACGCGGTCGTCATCGGCGAGGACGGTCACCGGATCGCCGCCGCGCTCGAGGCGGCCGGCATCGCGGTGACGCCGGCCGACTCCATGCCCGCCGCCATCGACGCCGCGCTGGGGGCCGCGCGGGCCGGCGACGTCGTGCTGCTGTCGCCCGCCTGCGCGTCGTTCGACATGTTCGACAGCTACGAGCACCGCGGGGACGTCTTCAAGCGGCTCGTGGAGCGCTTCGACTGATGCCGCGGCGACTCCAGCCCGACATGTGGCTCTTCGGCGCCGCCGTCGTCCTGCTGTCCGCCGGCGTGGTGATGGTCTACTCCGCCAGCGCCATCGTGGCCGCCGACCGATTCCATGATCCGTACTTCTTCCTCAAGCGGCAGCTCTTCTGGGCGGTGCTCGGCGGGGCGGCGCTCTGGGTCGCGCTGCGCGTGGACTACCGCCTGCTGGAGAAGGCCGTCCTCCCCGCGCTCGTCGTCGCCGGCGTGCTGCTCGTGCTGGTGCTGGTGCCGCCCTTCGGCCAGGCCATCAACGGCACGCGCCGCTGGATCCGCTTCGGCCTCGTATCGTTCCAGCCGGCGGAGCTGGCGAAGTTCGCGCTCGTCCTCTACCTCGCGGCCTTCCTGGCCCGGCGGCGCGGCGATCTCAGCGAATTCCGGACGGGCGCGCTGCCGGCGCTCGCGGTCGCGGGGCTCCTGGCCGGGTTGGTGCTCGTGCAGCCCGACCTGGGCAACTGCATGACGCTGATCGTGGTCACCTTCGGCCTGCTCTATCTGGCGGGCAGCCCGGCCCGGCACCTGGCCTGGGTGGCGGCGCCGGCCGTGCCGCTCGTGGCGCTCGCGATCTGGATGGCCCCGTACCGGCTGCGCCGCATCACCGCCTTCGTCGACCCGTGGTCGGACCCGCGCGGCAGCGGGTTCCAGATCATCCAGTCGTGGCTGGCGCTCGGCAACGGCGGGCTGGTGGGCCAGGGCATCGGCGGCTCGCGCCAGAAGCTCTTCTACCTGCCCGAGGCGCACACCGACTTCATCTTCGCCGTGGTCGGCGAGGAGCTCGGGTTCATCGGCGCCACCGCGATGGTGGCCCTCTTCGCGGTCGTCGTCTGGCGCGGCCTGCGCATCGGCCTGCGCGCGGCCGACCCGTTCGGCTCGTACCTGGCCCTCGGCCTCACCGTGCTGCTCGCCACGCAGACGCTCGTGAACCTCGGCGTGGTGACCGGGCTCCTGCCGACCAAGGGCCTCCCGCTGCCGTTCATCTCGTTCGGCGGCTCGGCGCTGCTCATGACGATGGTGGCCACCGGCGTGCTCCTCAACATCTCGCAGGACGCCCATGTTTAAGCGCTACCAGCAGATCCACCTGATCGGCATCGGCGGCAGCGGGATGTCCGGCATCGCCGAGATCCTCCTGAACCTGGGCTACCGCGTGACCGGCTCCGACGTGCGGCGCACCGACGTGGTGGAGCGCCTCGAGCACCTGGGGGCCAAGGTCTTCATCGGCCACGACGGCGCCAACGTCGACGACTCCCACGTCGTCGTCTACTCCTCGGCCGTGTCGCGCGACAACGTCGAGGTGCAGGCGGCGCGCGCGCGCCAGATCCCCGTCATCGCGCGCGCCGAGATGCTGGCCGAGCTGATGCGGCTCAAGTACGGGATCGCGGTGGCCGGGACGCACGGCAAGACCACCACGACCTCGCTCGTCGGCGCCGTGCTCGCCGAGGGCCGCTACGACCCGACCGTCATCGTCGGGGGCCGGGTGACGAGCCTCGGCGGCAACGCGCGGATGGGCCAGGGCGAGTTCCTGGTCGCGGAGGCCGACGAGTCGGACGGCTCGTTCCTGAAGCTCGATCCGACGATCGCGGTGGTCACCACCATCGACGCCGAGCACCTCGACCACTACGGCAACCTCGCGCTGATCATGGAGGCCTTCACGACCTTCGTGTCCAAGGTGCCGTTCTACGGCGCGGCCGTGCTCTGCCTCGACGAGCCCAACATCCAGCGGCTCATCCCGCGCGTCGAGAAGCGCATCATCACCTACGGCATCGACGCGGCGGCCGACCTGGTCGCGCGGCACGTGCAGCTGTCAGGCATGGCGAGCCGCTTCGAGGTCTTCCAGCGGGGCGCGCGGCTCGGCGAGTGCACGCTGCAGATTCCCGGCCGCCACAACGTGCTGAACGCCCTCGCCGCCGTCGCGGTGGGGCTCGATCTCGAGATCCCGTTCGTCACCATCCAGAAGGCGTTGGCCGCCTTCGCCGGCGTGCAGCGCCGGTTCCAGGTGCGGGGCGTGGTGGCCGGTGTCACCGTCGTCGACGACTACGGCCACCATCCCGCCGAGATCCGCGCGACCCTGGCCGCCGCCAAGGCCGGGTTCGACGCGCGGGTCATCACCGTGTTCCAGCCGCACCGCTTCACCCGGACCAAGCATCTGCGCGCGGAGTTCCTCACCGCCTTCAACCAGGCGGACGCGGTCGTCGTGATGGACATCTACGCGGCGGGCGAGACGCCGATCCCGGGCGTCACCGCCGCCGACCTCGCCGAGGGCATCCGCGCGCACGGACACCGTCACGTGGCCTACCTCGGCAGCGATCGCGCGCGCATCGTCGAGCACCTGCGCGAGATCGTGCGGCCGGGCGACATCGTGCTCACCCAGGGCGCCGGCGACGTCAGCCAGCTGGGGCCCGAGATTCTTCATGCCTTGGAAGCCGACATGCTCGAGGGGAGGCGTACATGCTAGGTGAGATTCGCGGGGAGGTCCGCTTCAAGGAGCCCCTGAGCTTCCATACGTCGCTCCGCATCGGCGGGCCGGCCGACATCTTCGTGGTGCCCCAGGACGTCGACGACATCCGGCACGCGCTGATGTACGCCGAGCGCGAGCAGCTGCCGGTGGCGGTGGTGGGCGGGGGCAACAACCTGCTCGTGCGCGACCGCGGGATCCGCGGCGTCGTGCTGAAGCTCGAAGGCTGCCTCGGTCGCGCCGAGTTCCACGGCGAGGAGGCCATCGCCGGCGCCGGCGTCAGCCTCTCGGCGCTGATCCGCGAGGCGGCCGCGCTGAACCTGGGCGGCCTCGAGTGCCTGGTCGGGATTCCGGCCACGATCGGCGGCGCCCTCGCCATGAACGCGGGCACGCCCGACGGGTGGATCGGCGATTTTGTCGGCGCCGTCTACTTCCTGCACGCCGACGGCTCGATCGGCGAGTTCAAGCCCTCGGGCGGCCTCGACTACCGCGCGTTCCACGCGCCGCCCGGCTCGGTGCTGGTCGGCTGCCGGCTCCAGTTCCAGCGCCGGCCGCTGCCCGAGATCCAGAAGGACATCAAGGCGCGGCTCAAGCAGAAGAAGTCCACGCAGCCGCTCGCGCTGGCGTCCGCCGGCTACGTGTGGAAGAACCCGCCCGGCGACCTCGCCACGCGCCTCATCGAGAAGTCCGGCCTCAAGGGCAAGCGCCTCAACGGCGCCGAGATCTCCTCGAAGCACTCGAACTTCATCGTCAACCGGGGCGGCGCCACGGCCGCCGACATCATCGCGCTGATGGAGCTGACGCGTGACCGCGTGCACGCGCAGTTCGGGGTGGTGCTCGAAACCGAGATCCGCATCCTCGGTGAGTAAGGGCCTGATCTCGCCGCGCGCACGCGCGCAGGCGCCGGCCGAGTGGGCCGAGCGCTCCGCGCTCGTCGCCCGCCAGCGGGTCGGCGCACGCCGGCGCCGCCCGCGCCGTGGCCCGTCGCTCCGGCGCGCGGGCCGCGTCCTGCTCGTGGCCCTCGTGCTCGCGGCGGCCGCCGGCGGCGCCGCCCACTGGGCGGCGACCTCGCCCCGCTTCGCCGTGAGCCGCATCGACGTCCGCGGGGCGTCGCGCGTCTCCGTGAACCGGATCCTGAGCGCGGCCGGCATCCCGCCCGGCGCCAACCTCTGGACGATCGACACCCGCGCCGTGGTCGGGCGCATCGAGGCGATGTCCGAGATCCGCCGCGCCGACCTCGTGCGCGAGGCGCCGAACCGCCTCACCATCGTCGTGGAGGAGCGCCGGCCGTTCACGCTGGTGCACGCGGGCCGGCTGCACTGGATGGACGAGGACGGCCGCGTCCTCGGCGAGGAGACCCGCGCGGTGGCGCCCGAGGTGCCGGTGATCAGCGGCCTCAGCGAGGACGAGCTGGTGTCCATGCGCACGGCGCCGGGGCCGAAGGCCCGCGCGGCCATCGCGCTGATCCGCGCGCTGCTGCGCTCGGGCAGCACGCTGACCGCGGAGATCTCGGAGATCGACATGAGCCGGGCGGAGGGCCCGGTGCTCTACACCGTCGACGGCGTCGAGGTGCGCCTCGGCGCGGAGGAGTGGGACGAGCGGCTGGCGCGCCTCGAGGGCGTGCTGGCGCAGGTGGCGACGGAAGACGTCAACGGGGTCGACCTCCGGTTCAAGGACCAGGTCGTGCTCAAGCGAGGCGCGCGGTGAGGCGGGGCAAGCCGGAGCTGGTGGTCGGGCTGGACGTCGGCACCACCAAGATCTGCGCGGTCATCGCGGCCCCGCACGGCCGCGACGGGCTCGACGTGGTGGGCGTGGGCGCGGCGCCGTCGCGCGGCCTGCGCCGCGGCGTGGTCGTCAACATCGACTCCACGGTGGAGGCGATCAAGCAGGCGGTGGCCGAGGCCGAGCAGATGGCGGGCGTGGAGGTGTCGGCGGTCTACGCGGGCGTCGCGGGCGGGCACATCCGCTCCGTGAACAGCCGCGGCGTGGTGGCCATCTCCGGCAAGGACCGGGAGGTGAGCCAGGCCGACGTTGACCGCGCGGTGGACGCCGCGCGCGCAATCAACGTCCCCCAGGACCGGGAGATCATCCACGTCCTGCCGCAGACCTTCATGATCGACGACGCCGACGGGGTGCGCGAGCCCATCGGGATGTCCGGCGTCCGGCTCGAGGTCGAAGTGCACATCGTCACCGGCGCCGTGACCTCGGTGCAGAACGTGATCCGCTCCGTGAACCGGGCGGGGCTCACCGTGCAGGACGTCGTGCTGGAGCCGATCGCCTCGTCGGAGGCCGTCCTCTACCGCGACGAGCGCGAGCTCGGCGTGCTGGTCATCGACATCGGCGGCGGCACGACGGACGTCGCGCTGCTGCGCGACGGCGCCATCTGGCACACCGCCATCCTGCCGCTCGGCGGCGACCACATCACCAACGACATCGCCGTCGGGCTGCGCACGCCGATGGCCGATGCCGAGGATCTCAAGAAGCGCTACGGCTGCGCGCTGACGGCGCTGGTGCCGGCGGAGGAGACCGTCGACGTGCCGTCGGTCGGCGGCCGCAAGCCGCGGCAGCTGTCGCGCCAGGTGCTCTCGGAGATCATCCAGCCGCGGGTCGAGGAGATCTTCACGCTCGTCGCGCGCGAGCTCACGCGCGCGGGGTTCTCCGACGCGGCCACGGCCGGCGTCGTCGTCACCGGGGGGACGTCGATCCTCCAGGGGGTGCCCGAGCTGGCCGAGTCGGTCTTCGACCAGCCGGTGCGCCGCGGCGTGCCGGGCGACGTCGGGGGCCTCGTCGACGTGATCAAGAGTCCGGTCTACGCCACCGCGGTCGGGCTGGCGCTCTACGGCGCGCGCCGCCAGACCCCGGGCCCGGCGTGGTCCGATGCCGTGCCCGGCCACGCGCTCGGCCGCCTCGGCCGGCGCCGGTGGGGATGGCTCAGTGAAATCCTTTAGCGCAGATCGGCCGCCGCGCGGGGGCGAGCAGCCGCCACTGTTCGCCCGGGACGAGGGGGTCGTTGGCAAGCGTCCACAACCGCGGCGCAGGGTGGCCGCACATCATGAGGAGGCGTGGATGGAGAAGGATCGCGCACGGCGCCCGCTCTTCGAGCTGGACGAGGTGCCGCAGGCGGCGAAGATCAAGGTGATCGGTCTCGGTGGCGGCGGGGGCAACGCGGTGAGCCGCATGATGGCCGCGCAGTTCACCGGCGTCGACTTCATCGTGGCCAACACGGACATGCAGGCGCTGCGCGCGTCGCCGGCGCCGGTGAAGATCCAGCTCGGGGCGAAGCTGACCCAGGGCCTGGGGGCCGGCTCCAACCCCGACGTCGGCCGCAACGCCGCGCTCGAGGACCCGGAGACGATCACGCGGCTGCTCGAGGGCGCCGACATGGTCTTCATCACGGCGGGCCTCGGCGGTGGCACCGGCACCGGCTCCGCCCCGGTGGTGGCGTCGCTGGCGAAGGATCTCGGCATCCTGACGGTGGCCGTGGTCACCAAGCCGTTCACCTTCGAGGGCAAGCGCCGGCAGGTCCAGGCCGAGGCCGGAATGGACGCCCTCCGCAACGTCGTCGACACGCTGATCGCGATCCCGAACCAGCGCCTGCTGTCCGTGGTCGACCGCGGCACGCCGCTGCTCGAGGCGTTCAAGGTGGCCGACACGGTGCTCCAGCAGGCCGTGCAGGGCATCTCCGACCTCATCCTCGTTCCCGGCCTCGTGAACCTGGACTTCGCCGACGTGCGTACGATCATGTCGGGAATGGGCATGGCGATGATGGGCACGGGCGTCGGCAAGGGCGAGCACCGCGCGCTCGACGCGGCGCAGAAGGCCGTGGCCAGCCCGCTGCTCGACGACACCTCGATCGAGGGGGCCAAGGGCATTCTCATCAACTTCACCGGCGGCTCCGACCTCTCCATCCACGAGGTGGAGGAGGGCGCGCGCATCGTCCAGGAGGCCGCGCACGAGGACGCCAACATCATCTTCGGCGCCGTCATCGATCCGAGCCTCGGCGACGAGGTCCGCATGACCGTGATCGCGACCGGCTTCACCGAGAAAAAGGCGCAGACGGAGCCGAGCGGCAAGGTCGTCGATCTACCACGTCCGGCGGCGCGCCAGCCGGCGGCCGCGGCACCGGGCGGGAACACGGCGCCCGCATGGCGGCGGAAGTATGGCGAGAGCCGGGCGGAGATCGACGATCCGATGGGCGAGAATGATTACGATGTGCCGACGTTCCTCCGGCGGAGTGCTGATTGATCGAGAGACGTGCCGATTGATTTATGTCGGGGGGTG
>DASUPA010000156.1:0-5000 GCA_036276335.1 Candidatus Methylomirabilota bacterium
GGCCGAGCGAGATCTGCCCGCTGTAGCCGGTCAGCATGTTGAGCCCCAGCAGCGCGATCGCGTACACGAAGACCTGCGTGAACTGGTAGAGGCGGAAGCCGCTCATCGTGAACGGCAGCGCGGCCGCGATCACGAGCAGGACGAGCACGACGGGCACGCGGAGCCGCTGGATCATACCCGGTGCACCGCCGCGCGGCCGAAGAGCCCGCTGGGCTTGACCACGAGCACGACCAGGATCAGGGCCAGGGCCACCGTGAGCTTCAGCTCGGTGCCGATGAAGGCGACGTAGGTGCCGACGAGGTTCTCGAGCACCCCGACGATCAATCCGCCCACCACCGCCCCGACGGGGCTCGTGAAGCCGCCCAGGGTCGCCGAGGCGAACGCGTAGATGAGGATGCCGGCCATCATGTTGGGATCGAGGAACACGATCGGCGCGATCATCATGCCGGCGACGGCGCCCACGAGCGCGGCCAGACCCCAGCCGACCGCCAGCATCCAGCCGACGCGGATGCCGCACAGGCGGCTCGACGTCGGGTTCTGCGCCGCCGCCCGCATGGCGAGCCCGAGCGTCGTGTAGCGGAAGAACACGTAGAGGAAGCCGAGCACGAGGAGAGTGACGCCGAGTGCCCCGACGTCGTGGGCGCCGAACACGATGTTGCCGATGCGGATCGGCCGCTCGGGGAACGGGCTCGGGAACGGCTTCTGGATGTAGGAGTAGATCCAGCCGGCCATGCTGTTGAAGATGAACACGAGCCCGATGCACACCATGACGATGGTCAGGATCGGCGCCCGCTCGACCGGCCGGATCACCACCCGCTCGATGATCACGCCCCCCACGAACGAGATGCCGAGCGTCGCCACGAAGGCCCCCCAGTAGGGCAGGCCGGCGTTGATGAGCGTCCACGCCAGGTACGTGCTGAACATCGCCATCTCGCCCTGCGCGAAGTTCACGACGTCGGTGGCCTGGTAGATCATCACGAGCGCCAGGGCCACGCTGCCGTAGATGCCGCCCGTGGCCAGCCCCGAGATGATCTGCTGGAGCAGGATGTCCACCTCAGTAGCCCAGGTAGGCCCGGCGCACCGCCTCGTCCTGGCGGAGCTCGGCGGCGGGCCCCGAGCGAACGACGCGGCCCGTCTCGACCAGGTAGGCGTGGTCGGCGAGCCCGAGCGCGATGGAGGCGTTCTGCTCCACCAGCAGCACGCTGACCCCACGCTCGCGGTTGATCGTGCGCACGATGCGGAAGATCTCCCGCACCACCAGCGGCGCCAGCCCGAGCGACGGCTCGTCGAGCAGGAGCAGCTTCGGGCGCAGCATGAGCGCGCGCGCCACGGCCAGCATCTGCTGCTCGCCGCCCGACAGCGTGCCCGCCGTCTGGCGCTTGCGCGCCGCCAGCACCGGAAAGTAGCCGTACACGGCGGCGAGATCGTCGGCGATGCCGTCCCGGCTGGCGCGGCCGTAGGCGCCGAGCCGGAGGTTCTCCTCGACGGTGAGGTTCACGAAGGTGCCGCGGCCCTCGGGGACGTGGCCGATGCCGAGGCGCACCCGGTCCTCGGTGGCGCGGCCCGTGATGCTGCGGCCGCCGAAGCGGATCTCGCCCGCCGTCCGCACCATCCCGCACACCGCGCGCAGCGTGGTGGTCTTGCCGGCCCCGTTGGCGCCGAGGATTGTGGCGATGCCGCCCTCCTCAACGGCGAAGTCGAGGCCGTGCAGGACCTTGGTCCAGCCGTACTGCGCCTCGAGCCCGCGCACCTCCAGCAGCGCCATCAGCGCGGCGCCCCCGCCGGCTCGTCGGCGCCGAGGTACGCGCGGATGACGTCCGGATCGCGCTGGACGGCCGCCGGCGCCCCCTCCGCGATCTTGCGGCCGAAGTCGAGCACCACGACCTTGTCCGAGACCTGCATGACCAGGCCCATGTGGTGCTCGACGAGCACGATGGTGACCGCCCGGGCGTCGCGGATCGTGCGCAGCAGCGCGGCGAGCGAGGCGACCTCCTCGTGGTTCAGGCCACCCGCCGGCTCGTCGACGAGCAGCAAGCTCGGCGCGCCGGCCAGGGCGCGCGCCAGCTCCACGCGCTTCAGCGTGCCGAACGGCAGCCCCGCCGCGGGGTGGTCGGCGAGCCGCTCCAGTCCCAGGAACGCCAGCAGCTCGGCGGCGCGCCCGCGGATCTCCGCCTCCTCGCGCCGCACCCAGGGCAGCCGCAGCGCGTTGCTGAGGAAGTCGCTGCGCGTGCGCCCGTGCACGCCGATCATCACGTTCTGCAGCACGCTGAGCGTCGGAAACAGCGCGAGATTCTGGAACGTGCGCCCGATGCCGAGCTCGCTGATGCGGTGCGGCGGCAGGGCCAGCAGCGACCGGCCGCGGAAGCGGATGTCGCCGAGCTGCGGCGTGTAGAGCCGGCTGAGGCAGTTGAAGAGCGTCGTCTTGCCGGCGCCGTTGGGGCCGATGAGGCCGACGATCTGTCCCTCGGCCACGTCGAACGACACGCCGTCCAGCGCGACGATGCCGCCGAAGCGCACGGTGACGTCGCGCACGGAGAGGATGGGGTCAGCCAAAATTACCCGCTTATACGGACTCACCCCCCGCTTGTCAAACGGCGCGTCAGCGCGCGCGCCGGCGCTCGTGCGAGGACAGGCCCCGCTCCCAGAGGTACTCCGGCTCCCCCATGTGCTTGCCCACCCAGCGGCCGAGCACGAAGAAGAGGTCGCTGAGCCGGTTGACGTAGCGGAGCGGCCACTCGCCGATCGGCTCGGCCCGCGACAGCGCCAGCACTTCCCGCTCCGCGCGCCGGCACACCGTGCGGGCCTGGTGCAGGAAGCCCTGGATCCGCCCGCCGCCGGGAAGCACGAACGATTTCAGCGGGGCCAGATCCTGCTGGCAGCGGTCCATGAGCTGCTCGAGCTCCGTCACCTCGGCCTCGCCGACGCGGAACATGCCCTCGTAGGCGGCCGCCGGCGGCGTCGCCAGCTCGCTGCCGAGGTCGAAGATCTGGTTCTGGATCCTGCGCAGGACGTCGTCGAGCCACGCGTGGCGCTCGCGGACCGGGCCGCCGGCGGCCAGGCGCTCGGCGTTGAAGACGCGGGCGAGGCCGACGGCGGCGTTCAGCTCGTCCAGCGTGCCGTAGGCGACGATGCGCGGGGAGTCCTTCGGCACGCGGGCCCCGCCCACCAGCGCCGTCTCGCCGCGATCCCCCGTGCGCGTGTACACCCGCGTGATGCTGATCGTCATGCGTCCCTCCTCCCGCGATCCGGCGGTCATTCTACTTGAACGGCGCCGCCGCCCCGGCGATGATCGCCCCGATGGCCTCCGCGCGCCCTCGCTCCGTGCTCGCCACCGCCGGGGCCATCCACTTCGTCCACGACGGCTTCTCCGAGATCCTGTACGTGCTCCTGCCGGTGTGGGCGGGCGAGTTCCGCCTCTCGCTCTGGCAGGTCGGCCTCATCCGCAGCGCGTACACCGGTGGCATGGCCGCGTTCCAGATCCCGGCCGGGCTGCTCGCGGAGCGCCTCGGCGAGCGGCCGCTCCTCATGCTGGGGACGCTGGCCACCGCCGGCGCCTTCATCGGCGTGGCGGCGGGAGCCAGCGGGTTCCTCCCGCTCCTCGTGCTCCTCACGCTGGCGGGCCTCGGCTCCGGCGTCCAGCACCCGCTGTCGTCGTCGGTCGTGGCCAAGGCGTACGAGGACGGGCCCCGCCGCGCCGCGCTCGGAACCTACAACTTCGCGGGCGACATCGGCAAGGTCACGAGCGCCGCCGTGGTCGGCCTCGTGGCCGGGCTCGCCGGCTGGCGCGTCGCGGCCACGGGCTACGGCGTGCTCGGCATCGTCGCCGCGCTGCTGCTGATGCTCGTGCTGACGCGCCTGCGCGCCGGCGGCGCCCCCCGCCGCGCGCCCGCCGCCGAGCGCGTCGCGGCCCCCGCGGGGTGGGGCATCCGGGACCCTCGCGGCTTCCAGGCGCTCTCGGCGATCGGCATGATCGACAACGCGACGCGCTCGGGGCTCCTCACCTTCCTGCCCTTCGTGCTGGTCGCCAAGGGCATGAGCGTGGCCGGCGTGGGCGGCGCGCTGGCCCTGGTGTTCGCGGGCGGCGCCATGGGCAAGTTCGTGTGCGGCATGGTGGCCGAGCGCGTCGGCATCATCCACACGGTCGTGCTGACCGAGGCGGCGACCTCGGTGGCGATCCTCGCCATCCTGGCCTCGCCGCTCTCGCTGGCGATGGTCCTGCTGGTGCCGCTCGGCATCGCGCTCAACGGGACGTCGTCCGTGCTCTACGCCACGGTGGCCGACCTCGTCACCGCCGAGCGCCGCTCGCGCGCCTACGGCCTGTACTACACGCTCAGCATCGGCGCCTCGGCGCTCGGGCCCACGCTCTACGGCCTCGTCGGCGACGCCGTGGGCGCGGCCGCCACGCTGGGCCTCATCGCGACCGTCGTGCTGACCACCATCCCGCTCTGCTTCCTCCTGCGCACCGCCGTGGCCGCGCCGGCGCGCGGCTGATCAGCCGAGCAGCACCGAGCACACCGCGCCCAGGCGCCGGACGCTGCGGTGAGCGCGACGCATGGCGCCCAGGACAGTCAGTGGCACACGCGATGCAAGTCGCGATGCAAGTTGGGGCGTGACGAGGAGGGGGCGATGGCGCAGACACCGGCGCGAATCGGCAAGCACCCGATCCATCCCATGCTCGTGGTCCTGCCTCTCGGCCTGTGGATCGCGGCGCTGGCCTTCGACATCGTCCACGTCCTCACCGGCAATCCGCTGTGGCGGACCCTCGCCTTCTGGAACATCGGCGCGGGCATCATCGGCGCCCTGCTGGCCGCCGTGCCGGGCTTCGTGGACTACCTCGACCTCGACGGCCACGCGCGCCGGATCGCGACGTACCACATGGTGCTCAATCTCGCCGCGGTGGCGCTCTTCGCCGTCAACTGGTACCTCCGCACGCGCGTCGCGCCGGACTCCTGGTGGCCGCTCGCGCTGTCCGTCGTCGGCGTGGTCGGCGTCCTGGTCTC
>DASUPA010000157.1:0-2903 GCA_036276335.1 Candidatus Methylomirabilota bacterium
GTCTCCGTCAGCGCCGGTGAGATCGTGCTCATCTGGATCACGGTCCGGTCGCCGCGCGCGGCCGCCGCGATGCCCTTCGGCCCCAGCACGACCTCCTCCACCGCCGCCAGCGACGGCAGCAGCACGCACACCGCCTCGGCCGCCTCCACCACGCCGGCCACCGAGCCGCCGGCGCGCCCCCCGAGCGCGACGAGGGCGTCGACGCGCTCGGGGACGATGTCGTGGCCGACGACGTCGTGGCCGGCCGCGCGCAGCCGCGAGGCCACGGCGTGGCCGAGCAGACCGAGGCCGACGACGCCGGCTAGCATGCCTTGCAGGGCGGGTAGTCGCGCGAGTACACGGGATTCTTCAGGAACTCCTCGGGCTTGTACGTCCAGAACTGCGAGACCATCGGGAAGGTGTGGATGACCGTGTTCTGCAGCCGCCCGCTCACCCGCTCGACCTTCCGCACGTAGATGTTCATGATCGGGTTGCCGTAGTCGTCGAAGCGCATCGGCCCGCGGGGCGACTCCGAGAGGTCCACCCGGCGGAGCGCGGCGAGGAACTTGTCGACGTTCTCGATGTCGCCGCCGGTCGCCTCGAGCGCCGCCTTGAGCGCCACCCCGGCCACGTACGTCCCCTCGGAGTAGTACGAGGGGATCTGCTTGTACTTCGCCTCGTAGGCGGCCGCGAACTTCTTGTTGGCCGGCGTCTGCAGGGCCGCCGAGTAGTGGAGCGCGGTGATCACGCCCAGCACCTCGTCGCCCTGCACGCGCAGCACGTGCTCGTCCACGAACGTCCCGCCGCCGATGAGCGGCAGCCGCTCCTTCAGGCCCGCCTCGGCGAACTGCTTGCCGAAGCGCAGGGCGTCGGCGCCGGAGAACTGCGCGTAGATGGCGTCGACGTCGCGCTTCAGCTGCGAGATGTACGGCGCGAAGTCGGCGGTGCCGAGCGGCGGCCAGAGCTTCTGCACGACCTGGCCCCCCGCCTCCTCGAAGGTGCGCTGGAACCCCGCCACCACCTCCCAGCCGAAGGCGAAGTCGTAGGCGATGACGGCAACGCGCTTGTACTTGAGGTTGTCGTACACCCATTTCCCGAACGGATGGGACGGCTGCGAGCCGGCCCAGCCCACGCGCACGATGTACGGGCTGCGCTTGCGCTGCGTGAGGTCGTCGCCGGCCACGATGGGAAAGATGGCGGGGACCTTCCGGGCGTGGATGTACGGCGCCACCGCGTAGCCGACGCCGGCGCTGAGCGGGCCCGTGACGAGGTGGACGCCCTGGCCTTCCACCAGGCCCCGGATCTTCGTGAGGCCGGTGGCCGGCTTGCCCTCGTCGTCCTCGACGATGAACTTGATCTCGCGACCGGCGAGCCGGTACCCGTTCTCCTCGAAGAACATCTCGAAGCCGTTGATCATGTCCTTGCCGTTGGCGGCCAGCGGCCCGCTCTGCGGCACGAGCATGCCGATCTTGATGGGCCCCTTCTGCGCCATGGACGGGCCGGCCGCCAGGGCGACGGCCACGGCGACGAGGACGGCGAGCGCGAGCAGCCTCATTCGCATGTCAGCCTCCTTGAGGTGAGAGCGCCCGGACGATCTCCGCGTTCGTCTGCGGCCAGCCGATCGCGGCCGCCATCAGCCGCAGCGCGAACCGGTGCATCTCCTCGCCGTCCATCGAGTCGACGGCGTCGGCGGCGACGATCACGCGGAAGTCGCGGTTCGTCGCCTCGAAGGCGGCGCACAGGACGCACGTCGTGGTGTTGATGCCGGCGAGGATCACGGTGTCCGCGCCCAGCCGCCGCCGCAGGACGAACTCGAGGTCGGTCGGGTGGAACACGCTGTAGCGCTTCTTGCTGCGGACGACGAGGTCGCGCGGGTCGAGGAGCTCGGGGACGATCTCCGTGCCCGGGCTGCCGGCCAGGTTGTGCCGGAGGATGCCGCGGCGCGCCTTGGTCGGGTCGTCGTGGGCGGCCTTCCAGAACGGGTTGGCGGCGATCTCGGCCGCGTCGCGGTACTCGGTCACGACGTGGACGACCGGCACCCCGCGCGCCCGGAGATCCGCGAAGAGCGCCGCCGCCCGCTTGATGACGGGCCCGCAGCGCTCCGGCGCGAGCGGCAGCGTGGCCACCGCGGGGTCCAGGTGACCGCGGTGCATGTCGATGGCCACGACCGCCGTCCGGCCGGGATCCAGGGTCACCATGACGGCCAGACTCATAGCACGGGGATGGCGGGCAATGCTAGCCTAGGGCGCCATGACGCCCTTCGACTTCGACCGCCTGCCGGCGCGCCGCGACTCGGACAGCAACAAGTGGCGGAAGTTCCCGGCCGACGTCCTGCCGCTCTGGGTGGCCGACATGGATTTCGCGTCGCCGCCGGCGGTGGTCGCCGCGCTGCGCGCCCGCGTCGAGCACGGCTTCTTCGGCTATCTCGTCGAGCGCCCCGAGCTGCAGGAGGTCGTGGCCGAGCGTGTCGGCAAGCGCTACGGCTGGCGCGTCGAGCCCGAGGCGGTGATGCCCCTGCCCGGCGTGATCGCCGGCTTCAACCTCGCCCTCCGCGCGCTCACGCAGCCGGGCGACGGCCTGCTGGTGCAGACGCCCGTCTACCCGCCGATCCTCCGTGCCGCCGGCAACCACGGCCTGACGCGCGACGGGCACGCGCTCACGCGCGGTGGCGACGGCCGCTACACGGTCGACCCGGAGACGTTCGCCGCCGCCATCCAGCCGCGCACGCGCGCCTTCCTCCTCTGCAACCCCCACAACCCGGTCGGCCGTCTGTTCGGGCGCCTCGAGCTGGAGGCCATGGCCGAGGCGTGCCTGCGCCGCGAGCTGTGGATCGTCGCCGACGAGATCCACTGCGACCTGCTCTTCGACGGCCGCCAGCACGTCCCGATGGCCACGCTGGCGCCCGAGGTCGAGCAGCGGACCGT
>DASUPA010000158.1:0-2273 GCA_036276335.1 Candidatus Methylomirabilota bacterium
GCCTTCCCGTTCTTCAACCCGTGCAATCGCTGCTACTGGTGCATGCGCGGCGAGCACCACGCGTGCCCGCACCGCCAGCGGCGGAGCAACCAGTTCACGCTCAACGAGTACCCGTACTGCGACGGGGGCTACGCGGAGTACTACTTCCTGCCGCCCGGCCACTACGTGTTCAAGGTGCCCGACGTGCTGCCGGACGAGGCGATCCCGCCGGTGAACTGCGCGCTGTGCCAGGTGCTGTACGGCCTCGAGTACGCGGAGCCGAAGTTCGGCGACGTCGTCGTCATCCAGGGCGCGGGCGGGCTCGGCGTGTACGCGGCGGCGGTGGCCGCGGAGAAGGGCGCCTCCCGGATCATCTCGATCGACCGGCAGGCCCCGCGGCTCGCCCTCGCGCGCCGGTGCGGCGCGACGGACGTCATCGACATGAACGAGCTGCCGACGCCCGAGGCGCGCGTTCAGCGCGTGAAGGAGCTGACGGACGGCCGGGGCGCGGACGTCGTCATGGAGCTGGTCGGCGTCGCGGCGGCCACGGTCGAGGGGCTCGACATGGTCCGCGTGAACGGCACCTTCATCGACATCGGCAACATCGTCCCGCAGGCGGTCTCGTTCCCCGCCACCAAGGTCATCACGCAGCAGATCCGCTGGAAGGGCCTGATGCACTACAACCCGTGGATCATGCCGGCCGCGCTCGAGTTCCTCGTGCGCACGCGGGACCGGTACCCGCTCTCGAGTGTCGTCTCGCACAGCTTCCCGCTCTCCGAGATCAACCGCGCGTTCGAGCTGGCGGAGTGGCAGGGGAAGGGCACGGGGACGGCGGCCACGCGGGTCATCCTGAAGCCATGAAGGTCGCCACCTGGCGCGGCGGGTCGACGTTCAGCCTGGACGAGGTGGCGGAGCCCGTGCCCGGGAAGGGGCAGGCGCTGGTCGCCGTGCGCGCGGCCGGCATCTGCGGCACCGACGTGCACGCGACGCAGGGGCTGTTCCCGTGGACGCCGCCGCTGGTGATGGGACACGAGTACACGGGCGTGGTGCAGGAGGTCGGCCGCGGCGTGAGCAAGCGCCTGATCGGCCGCGTCGTCGCCTGCGAGCCGTCGTACGGCTGCGGCGCCTGCGCGGAGTGCGCGGAGGGCCGGGTCTCGCAGTGCGCGCGCTGCACGCGCGTCGGCGGCTTCGCCGAGCGCGTGGTCCTGCCCGCGACGTGCCTGCATCCGCTGCCCCGCGGCCTCGATCCGGTCACGGCCGCGATGACGGAGCCGGCGGCGTGCTGCCTGGCCGGCCTCGAGCAGTTCGCCATGCCGCGCGGGGCCACCGTCCTGGTGCTCGGCGGCGGGATCATGGGACTGCTGACGATGGTGCTGGCCCGCCGCCGCGGCGCCCGGCGCCTCGTCCTGTCGGATCCCATCGCCGAGCGCCGCGCGATGGCGAAGCGGCTCGGCGCCGCCGTCACGGTCGATCCCACCGCCGAGAGCGTGCGCGAGCGGGTGGCGGCGCTGACCGGCGGGCGCGGCGCCGACGTCGTCTGCGAGGCGGTCGGCAAGCCGGAGCTCGTGGCCGAGGCCATCACGCTCGTGCGCCCCACCGGCGTGCTGCAGCTGGTCGGCGTCAACCCGAAGGGGAGCCGGCTGCCACTCGACCTCTGGGACGTCCACTACCGCGAGATCCGGATCCACGGCGCCTTCGGCCGGGGGCAGTCGTTCCGGCGCGCGCTGGCGCTGATGCCGAGGCTCGGCGTCAAGCGTCTCGTCACCGCGACGTTTCCGCTGGCGAAGGTGGAGGACGCCTTTGCCCACGCCGCGGCCGGCCGCGGCGTGAAGACGATCATCACTCCCAACGTGGGGTAGGGGCATGCGCCTGGAGAACAAGGTCGCCGTGATCACGGGAGGCGCCGCGGGCATCGGCTTCGCGTACGCCAAGCGATTCGTGGCCGAGGGCGCCCGCGTGGTGGTCGCCGACGTCGCCGATCCGCTCGCCGCCGCCGAGAAGCTCGGGGGGGCCGACCGTACGCTCGGCGTCCGGACGGACGTCAGCGACGCCGCCTCGGTGGGCGCGATGGTCGAGGCGACGCTCGGCCGCTTCGGCCGCATCGACGTGCTGGTCAACAACGCGGCCGTCTTCGCGAGCCTCAAGCCGCGGCGCTTCGACGAGATCCCGGAGGAGGAGTGGGATCGCGTCATGGCCGTCAACGTCAAGGGCATGTGGCACTGCGTGCGCGCCGTCGTGCCGGCGATGCGGCGGCAGGGCGGGGGCCGCATCGTCAACGTCGCCTCCGCCATCGT
>DASUPA010000159.1:0-6121 GCA_036276335.1 Candidatus Methylomirabilota bacterium
GGCGTCTTCTTCGGCCTCGGCGCCTACGCCATGGGGATGCACCTGATGCTGGAGATCGGGGCGCGGAGCGTCTACCAGTCGTCGCTGCCGGACTTCATGGTCTGGAATCAGGTCACGGAGCTGCCGCTCTTCTGGAGGCCGTTCTACTCCGCGGGGTTCACGCTGGCCGCGATTCTGCTGGTGCCCGCCGCCTTCGCCCTCGTGTTCGGCTTCCTGGCGTTCCGGAGCCGCATCCGCGGCGTCTACTTCTCGATCATCACCCAGGCGCTGGCGCTCTCCGCGTGGCTGGTGTTCAACCGCAACGAGATGAACCTCGGCGGCACCAACGGGCTCGCCGACTTCAAGACGATCTTCGGCTTCCCGCTGAACCGGGCGTCGACGCAGCGCGCCCTCTACGTCGTCACCGCCCTCGTGCTGCTCGTCGCGTACCTGGGATGCCGCTGGATCACGCGCAGCCGGGCCGGCAAGGTGCTGGTCGCCGTCCGCGACAGCGAGACGCGCGCGCTCTTCTCGGGCTACTCGCCGGCGCGCTACAAGCTCTTCGTCTTCGTCGTCTCCGCCGTGCTCGCCGGCGTGGCGGGCGCGCTGTACGTGCCGCAGGTCGGCATCATCACGCCGGCCCGGATCGGCGTCCTCCCGTCGATCGAGATGGTGGTGTGGGTCGCCGCCGGCGGCCGCGGCACGCTGGTGGGCGCCGTGGGCGGCGCCGTCGGCGTGAACTGGCTGCAGTCGTGGCTGACCACCAGCTATCCGGACCTGTGGCTGCTCGTGCTCGGCGCGCTCTTCATGGCCGTGGTCCTCTTCTTTCCCGACGGGGCGGCTGGCGGCATCGCGCGCGGAGCGCGGGCCGTCCACGCGCGCCTCCGGCCCGTCTCGCCGGCGACGCAGCCGGAGGGCGTGAGCGGCCGGGCGTGACCATGACCGGGTCGATCGTCTATCTCGAGAACGTGACGGTGTCCTACGATGGCTTCCGGGCGCTGGCCGGCCTCAACTTCTTCATGGACCGCCGGGAGCTGCGCGTCGTCATCGGCCCGAACGGCGCCGGCAAGACGACGCTGCTGGACGTCATCTCCGGGCGCGCCAAGCCCGACAGCGGCCGCGTGATCTTCGGCGACCACACCGACCTGCTCCCGCTGCGCGAGAACGACATCGCCGCGCTCGGCATCGGCCGGAAGTTCCAGACGCCCTCGGTGTTCGGCAGCCTCAGCGTCTGGGACAACGTCGAGCTGTCCCTCGAGCGCCCGAGCAAGGGGGTCCTCGCCGCGCTGTTCGAGCGCGGCGTCGCCGGAGAGCGCGAGCGCATCGCGGCCGCGCTGGACACCGTGCGGCTCGGCGGGAAGGCGCGGGTGCCGGCCGGCGCGCTGTCGCACGGCGAGAAGCAGTGGCTCGAGATCGGCATGGTCATCGCGCAGGATCCCGAGCTGCTGCTGGTCGACGAGCCCGTGGCCGGCATGACGGACGAGGAGACCTGGCGCACCGGCGAGCTCCTGCAGGCGATCGCCGCGGACCGCTCGGTGCTCGTCATCGAGCACGACATGGAGTTCGTGCGGCAGATCGCGCGGACGGTGACGGTGCTGCACCAGGGGGCCGTGCTCTGCGAGGGGCCGGTCGAGCAGGTGCAGTCGGATCCGCGCGTCCTCGAGGTGTACCTCGGGCGCCGGCGGGAGACGGACGATGCTGTCCGTTGAGCGGCTCGACGTCGCCTACGGCAGCTCGCAGGTCGTCTGGGGCGTCGACCTGACGGTCGGCGCCCGCGAGGTCGTCTGCCTGATGGGGCGCAACGGCGTCGGCAAGACGACGCTGCTCCGCACGGTGATGGGGCTGCTGCCGGCGCGCGGCGGCCGCGTCACCTTCGACGGCGCCGACGTCACCCGCTGGTCCGCCGACCGGCGGGCGCGAGCGGGGATCGGCTACGTGCCCCAGGGGCGCGAGATCTTCCCGCACCTCAGCGTGGAGGAGAACCTGCGCGTGGCCCAGCTCGGCTGCGGCCGGGGCGGGACGCTGGACGACGTCCTGGAGCTGTTCCCGGCGCTGCGGCGGCTGCTCGCGCGCAGGGGCGGCGTGCTGTCGGGCGGCGAGCAGCAGATGCTCGCCATCGGGCGGGCGCTCCTGACGCGGCCGAAGCTGCTCATCCTCGACGAGCCGACGGAGGGCATCCAGCCGTCGATCATCCTCGAGATCGAGGCGGCGATCCGTCGCATCAAGGAGGAGCTCGGTCTCGCGGTGCTGCTCGTCGAGCAGTACCTGGACTTCGCCGAGCGGCTCGCCGACGCCTATGTGATCATGGCCAAGGGCGCCGTGGTGGCGGCGGGGCCGACCCGCGAGCTGCGGCCAGAGCTGGTGAAGCAGCACCTCGCGGTCTGACGAGGTTCGACGATGCACCTCACGCCTCGCGAGCAGGAGAAGCTGTTGATCTTCACGGCCGCCGAGGTCGCCCGCCGGCGACGAGCGCGCGGTCTCAAGCTCAATCACCCGGAGGCGCTCGCGCTCATCACGGCCGAGATCCTGGAAGGCATCCGCGACGGCCGCACGGTCTCCGAGCTCATGGAGTGGGGGCCCGGCATCCTCGGTCGCGACGACGTGATGGACGGTGTCCCGGAGATGATCGACGAGATCCAGGTCGAGGGCACGTTCCCGGACGGCACGAAGCTCGTGACCATCCACCATCCCATCCGCTGACGGGAGGCGGGCGTGATTCCGGGCGAGTACCTGCTCGAGGACGACGACGTCGTCGCCAACGCCGGGCGGCGCACGGTGGAGCTGACCGTGGAGAACACCGGCGACCGGCCGATCCAGGTGGGATCGCACTTCCACTTCTTCGAGGCCAACCGCGCGCTGCGCTTCGACCGCGCGCAGGCGTTCGGCATGCGACTCAACGTGGCCGCCGGCACCGCGGTGCGCTTCGAGCCGGGGGACGCCCGGCGGGTGACGCTGGTCGAGCTGGCGGGAGCCCGCCAGGTGTTCGGTCTCAACGGCCTCACGGCCGGCGCCTCCAGGGAGGAGGCGCTGCGGCGGCTCGCCGAGTGGGAGCGGCTCGGATGACGCTCCGGCTCACGCGCCGGCAATACGCCGACCTGTACGGCCCGACCACGGGCGATCGGGTGCGACTCGCGGACACGGATCTCCTGATCCGGATCGAGCACGATCTCACGGTGCCCGGCGAGGAGGCGAAGTTCGGCGGCGGCAAGGTGATCCGCGACGGGATGGGGCAGGCGTCGCGCGCCACGCGCGCCGACGGCGTGCTCGACTGCGTGATCACCAGCGCCGTCATCGTCGACCACTGGGGCATCGTGAAGGCCGACATCGGGATCCGCGACGGGCGCATCGCCGGCATCGGCAAGGCGGGCAATCCCGACCTGATGGCCGGCGTGACCCCGGGGATGACCGTGGGCGCGGGCACGGAGGTCATCGCCGGCGAGGGGCGGGTGGTCACCGCGGGCGGCCTCGACGCCCATATCCACTTCATCTGCCCTCAGATCGTCACTGAGGCCGTCAGCGCGGGGCTGACCACGCTGCTCGGCGGCGGCACCGGCCCCGCGACGGGCACGGCGGCCACGACCTGCACGCCCGGCGAGTGGAACATCCACCGGATGCTGGAGGCGGCCGTGGCATTCCCGGTGAACCTCGGGTTCCTCGGCAAGGGCAACGCGTCGGCGCCCGATCCGCTGCGCGAGCAGATCGCGGCCGGCGCCATCGGGCTCAAGCTGCACGAGGACTGGGGCACCACGCCGGCCGCCATCGACTGCGCGCTGTCGGTGGCCGACGAGTACGATGTCCAGGTCGCGATCCACACGGACACGCTGAACGAGTCCGGCTTCGTGGAGGACTCCATCCGCGCCTTCAAGGGGCGGACGATCCACACCTATCACACGGAAGGGGCGGGCGGAGGGCACGCGCCCGACATCATCCGCGTCTGCGGCGAGCCGAACTGCCTGCCCTCGTCGACGAACCCGACGATGCCGTTCACCGTCAACACGATGGACGAGCATCTGGACATGCTGATGGTCTGCCATCACCTGAACCCGGCCATCCCCGAGGACGTCGCCTTCGCCGAGTCGCGCATCCGCGCCGAGACGATCGCGGCCGAGGACGTGCTCCACGACCTCGGCGCCATCAGCATGATGTCGTCGGACTCGCAGGCGATGGGCCGCGTCGGCGAGGTGATCATCCGGACCTGGCAGACGGCCGACAAGATGAAGCGGGAGCGCGGGCCGCTGCCCGGCGAGCGCGACGGCGACGACAACCGTCGCGTGAAGCGCTACGTCGCCAAGTACACGATCAACCCGGCCATCGCCCACGGCCTGGCCGGGCACGTGGGCTCGGTGGAGGTCGGGAAGCTCGCCGACCTCGTGCTCTGGCGGCCGGCGTTCTTCGGCGTGAAGCCCGAGCTGGTCGTGAAGGGCGGGTTCATCGCCTGCGCGGCGATGGGCGACCCGAACGCCTCCATCCCCACGCCGCAGCCGGTGCTCTACCGGCCGATGTTCGGTGCGCTCGGCCACGCGCGGGCGAGCACCGCGCTCACGTTCCTGTCCGCGGCCGCGCTGGCCGCGGACGTTCCGGGCCGGCTCGGGCTGCGGCGGCGCGCGGTGGCGGTGGAGCGCTGCCGCGGGATCGGCAAGCGGGACATGATCCACAACGACGCGCTGCCGCGGATCGAGGTGGATGCGGAGACGTATCGGGTGCGGGCGGATGGGGTGGAGCTCGGGGCGCATCCTGCGCGGGTCCTCCCCATGGCCCAGCGCTACTTTCTATTCTGAACGGGACAGTTGAACGGGCGATGAAAACCGGCCATCTCCGTCGTTGCCTCCTCGCTCCTCCCTGCGGCGTACGCGGCGTACGCCTCAGTCGTCGCTCGTCGGCGCCTAGGATCTGGCCGGTTTTGATCGCCCTGATTGATTCAACATTCTTCGAGCGGTTCGCTGGGCTTTCGACCGGGTTGGCGCATTCGCGCTGCGCGCGGGGGCGGGGAGCTTCCTGTTTGGCTTCCTTCATATGGGTGGGGGGAGCGTGACGGAGCCGGTGGTGGTCATTACGAGGACGCATGTGCATGTGCACGATGCGGATCTGTCACGGCGCGAGCGGGACCGGCTGGTGCTGACGGCGGAGGAGCGGCGGTGGGGGCGAAGACGGGTGACGACGGAGAAGGGGAGGATGCTGGCGCTGGCGCTGCCGACGGGGAGCGTGCTGACGCCGGGGGAGATCTTGTACGTGGCGGCGGAGTGGTACGTGGTGGTCGAGGCGGCGGCGGAGCCGGTGCTGGCGGTGACGGTGCGGTCGCGGGAGGAGGGGTTGAGGGTGGCGTTCGAGGTGGGGAACAGGCATTTCAGCCTCGCCCTCGATGGCGAGCGGCTGCTGGTGGCGGACGATCCGGCGATGGAGCGATTGCTGACGCGGCTGGGGGTGACGTTCGAGAGGACGCAGGCGGTGTTCGTTCCGATCGGGGTGAGTCATCGGCATGAGCACTGAGGCGCTGCTCGCGGTGTTGCAGCTGTCGGACGGGCTGTTCCCGGCGGGGGGATTCGCGCACTCGTTCGGGCTGGAGACGTACGCGCAGGACGGGCGGGTGCGGGACCGTGACGGGCTCGCCGCCTTCGTCGCGGCGCACCTGGACGGCGCGGCGGGGCCGGCGGACGCGGTGGCGGTGGCGGCGGCGGTGCGGTGCGCGGTGCGTGACGAGCAGGCAGCGTGGGGGGATCTGGATGCGCGGCTGGACGCGATGAAGACGGTGCCGGAGTTCCGGGCGGCGAGCCGGCAGATGGGGCGGCAGACGGCGCGCGTGGCGGCGGCCGTGGGCGGCGATCCCTTCGTGGCGGCCATGCGGCGCGGGATCGACGAGGGGCTCACGCCGGGCCATCACGCGGCGGTGTTCGGCGCGGCGCTGGGCCGCCGCGCCGTCGATCCCGAGGCGGCCGCGGCCGGCTTCCTCTATTCCACGGCGGCGCTGCTGGTGGGCGCCGGCCTTCGTCTCATCGCCGTCGGCCAGGTCGAGGCGCAGACGGTCCTCGCGGAGATGCTGCCGCGGGTGAGCCGGCTGGCGGCCGTCGCGGCCGCGACACCGGTCGAGGAGATGTGGAGCTTCACGCCGGCGCTGGAGCTCGCGGGGCTGCGGCACGCGGAGCTC
>DASUPA010000160.1:0-4863 GCA_036276335.1 Candidatus Methylomirabilota bacterium
GAAGCTGGGCCGCGGCGGCATCCGCGAGATCGAGTTCCTCGTGCAGGCGCTCCAGCTCCTCTACGGCGGCGACGACCCGTGGCTGCGCGAGCGCAACTCGCTGAAGGCGCTCTTCCGCCTCACCGAGCGCGGCTACCTCGCCCCCGACCTCGGCCGCCGCCTCTCCCACGCGCTGGTGCACCTGCGCACGGTGGAGCACCGGCTGCAGATCCTGCACGAGTTCCAGACGCACACGCTGCCCACGGAGGCCGGGGAGCTCGGCCGGCTCGCGCGGCGCGTCGGCGTCGTGGCGCCGCCGCGGCTGGCCGCGCGGCGGTTCCTGGCGCACCACCGCGCCGTCACGCGCGACGTCCACCACGCGTTCCGCGAGTTCTTCGGCGAGGCGCGGACGCGCCCGGCGCCGCGGATCCGGCTGCCGAGCCGCATGGCGCTCCGGGCGACCGGCTTCGCGGACCCCGAGCGCGCGCTCCAGAACCTGACGATGATCGTCGAGGGCCGCCCGCTGGTGCCGTGGGCGGCGGCGCTGCGCGCCGCGCTCGAGCGGCTCATCCCGGCGCTGCTCGACGCCTGCTGGAAGAGCCCGGACCCGGACGAGGCGCTGAACCAGTTCGAGCGGTTCCTCGCCGCCGCCGGGCCGCGCGCCGGCTACGTCGAGCTGCTCGCGGCCAATCCCGAGCTGCTCCATGGCCTGGTGCGGCTCTGCGCCGGCGGCGATCTCCTCACACAGCTCCTGGTGGCGCAGCCGGACCTGCTCGCCTCGCTCGCCGATCCGGCCGTGCTGCGGGGGCGCCGGCGCCGGGCCGGCTTCCGGGCGGCGCTGGCGCCCGTGTTCGCGCCCGGGCTCGAGCCGGCGGAGCAGCGCGACCGGCTGCGGCGCGTCAAGCAGGCGCAGGAGCTGACCGTGGTGTGGCGCTACCTCCTCGGCGTCACCTCCATCGACGGCTACGCGCGGGAGATGACGGCGCTCGGGGAGGCGACCCTCGACGCCGGCTGGCTGCTGGCCGTGACCGCGCAGGCCGAGCGCCACGGGGTCCCGCACGACGCCGCCGGGGGCTTCGTCCCGGCCGTCATGGTGGGCCTCGGCAAGCTCGGCGGTCGCGAGCTCACGACGGGCTCGGACCTCGACCTCTTCGTGACCTTCGGCCGCGCGGAGGCGCCGGCCACCGACGGCGTGACCGACGGCGCGGCGCCGGTCGACACGCACACGTTCTACAGCGGCGCCGTGGAGCGGCTCGCGAGCGCGCTCGGGGACATCACGCCGGCCGGGGTCGCCTTCGCGGTGGACCTGCGCCTGCGGCCCGGGAGCAAGGGGAGCGGCTTCGCGTCGGGCGTGGACGCCCTCGTGCGCTACTACGAGGAGCACGGCGATCTCTGGGAGCGGCAGAGCCTCACGCGCGCGCGGCTGATCCTCGGCGACCGCGCGCTCGCGCGCCGCGTCCGCGCCACCCTCCGGCATCTCGTGTACGGGACGCCGCTGCCGCCCGGCGCGCTGAAGGAGATCCGGGACGTGCGCCGCCGGATGGAGGTGGAGCTCGGCAAGGAGACGCGGGGCCGCTGGCACGTGAAGCTCGGGCGCGGCGGCCTGGTCGACGTGGAGTTCCTCGCGCAGGGGCTGCAGCTGGTCCACGGCGCCGCGCACCCGACCGTGCGCCGCGCCGGCACCACGGCCGCGCTCCGCGGTCTCGCCCGCGCCGGCGCCGTCGACGCGGGCACCGCGCAGGCGCTGATCGCCGACTACGGCTTCCTGCGCCGCGTGTCGACGGCGCTGCGGCTGCTGGGCGCGCGCCCCACCGACACCCTGGAGCTGGCGGGCCCGATGCCCGCCCGCGTCGGCACCGCGCTCGGCTTCGCGTCCCGGGACGAGTTCCTGGCCGCCTACAGAGACCACACCGACCGCGTCAGAACCACGTACGATAACCTCATGGCCGGCAGGACCCATGACCATGCCCCGTAGCCTGTACGTCGTCGACGGCCACTCGCACCTCTTCCGCGCGTACCACGCGGTCGGGTATCTCTCCACCTCGCGCGGGGTGCCGAGCCACGCCGTCCTGATCCTGAGCACGATGCTCTGGAAGCTCTTCCGCGAGGAGAAGCCGGACTACCTGGCGATCGCCCTCGACCCGCCCGGCCCGACGTTCCGGGACAAGCTCTTCACCGATTACAAGGCCACGCGGGCGGCCATGCCGGACGACCTCGCCCGCCAGCTCCCGTACGTCCGGCGGCTGTTCGAGGCCCTCCGGACGCCGATCATCGAGGTGCCGGGGTACGAGGCGGACGACGTCATCGCGACCCTGGTGGAGCACGCCCTGAAGCTCGACGACCTCGACGTGGTCATCGTCACCGGCGACAAGGACCTGCTGCAGCTCGTCGGCCCGCGGGTGCGCGTGCTCTCCGTGCTCGGGCGCACCGGCGAGCGGGTGGTCTACGACGAGGCCAGGGTGCGCGAGCGCTGGGGCGTGGCGCCCGGCCAGATCGCCGACGTGCTGGCGCTGATGGGCGACTCCATCGACAACATCCCCGGGGTGAAGGGCGTCGGCGAGAAGACGGCCGTGAAGCTGGTCGACCAGTTCGGCTCGGTCGAGCGCCTCTACGAGAACCTGACGCTGGTCCAGGGCAAGCTGCGCGAGACGCTCGCCGCCAGCCGGAAGCAGGCGCTCCTCTCGCGCGAGCTCGCCACCGTGAGCCGCTCGGTGCCGCTCGCCTTCGACCTCGAGGGCTACCGCCGCGTCGAGCCGGACTGGCCGAAGCTCCGTGCGCTCTGGATGGAGATGGAGTTCTCGCGGCTGGTGAAGGAGCTGCCGGCGCCGGCGCCGGCGCCCGACACGGGGCCGGTGGAGACGCTGGCGGCGCCGTCCGAGCTCGCGACCTGGCTCGCGCGCGTGCCCGCCGGGGCGCCGGTGGCGGTGGACTGGGCGGGCGCCCCGCGGCCGCCGCGGCCGCAGCTGACGGCGCTGGCGTGCTTCCACCCGGTGGCCGGCGCCGTCGCCCAGGCGCTCGACACGCCGGCGGCGCTGGCCCGCACGCTGACGGAGACGCCGCTCGCGGAGCGCGAGCTGATCGTGCACGACGCCAAGCCGCTGGTGGAGGCCGCGCTCGCGGCCGGCGCGCCCGCGCTGCAGATCCAGGACACCGCGCTCGCCGCGTACCTGCTGAATCCCGCGCGCGCCACCTACCGGCTCGAGGAAGTCTGCATGGAGGTCTTCAACGAGTGCCCGCCCGCGCTCGTCGGGGTGGCGCCGGGCGCGCCGACGGTGCACGCGGTGGGCCAGCGCGCCCAGTGGCTGCAGCGCTTCTGGAGCCACGCCAGGGCCGAGCTGGAGGAGCGGGGCCTCTGGCGCATGTACGAGGAGATCGAGCGCCCGCTCGTGATCGTGCTGGCCGAGATGGAGCGGCACGGCATCCGCGTGGACCCCGGGCGGCTGGAGGCGTTCGCGAAGGAGCTCGAGCGCGATCTCGACAACCTCACCCGTGAGATCTACACGCTGGCCGGCGAGGAGTTCACGATCGCCTCGCCGAAGCAGCTCGCGCACATCCTGTTCGAGAAGCTGAAGCTGCCCGCCCTGCGGCGGACGAAGACGGGCTACTCCACCGACGCCGACGTGCTGACGGAGCTGGCGGTGGGCCATCCGCTCCCGGCCAAGATCCTCGAGCACCGCAGCCTGTCGAAGCTGAAGGGCACGTACGCCGACACCCTGCCGGGGCTGATCGACCCCGAGACCGGGCGCATCCACACCACGTTCAACCAGCTGGTGGCGGCGACCGGGCGGCTGTCGTCCCAGGATCCGAACCTCATGAACATTCCCATCCGCACGGAGCTCGGCCGCCGCATCCGCGCGGCGTTCATCCCGGCCGAGGGCTGGCGGTTCGTCGCCGCCGACTACTCCCAGATCGAGCTGCGCATCCTCGCCCACATGTCGGGCGAGCCGGCGATCATCGAGTCGTTCCGGCGCGGCGAGGACATCCATACCCGCACGGCGTCGGAGGTCTTCAAGATCCCGCCGGAGCAGGTGACGTCGCTCCAGCGGACGATCGCGAAGAGCGCCAACTACGCGATCCTCTACGGCGTGTCGGCCTTCGGGCTGTCGCAGGCGACCCGGATCGACCAGAAGGAGGCGCAGCGCTACATCAGCGCCTACTTCGCGACCCATCCGCGCGTGCGCGCGTTCATCGACCGCACGCTCGCCGAGGGCCGCGAGCAGGGGTTCGTCTCGACGCTGCTCGGCCGGCGGCGCTACCTGCCCGACCTGCGCTCGGGCAATCCGGTGGCGCGCAACGCCGCCGAGCGCATGGCCATGAACGCGCCGGTGCAGGGGACGGCCAGCGACATGATCAAGATCGCGATGGTGCGCATGCGGGCCGCGCTCGCCGCGCGGAAGCTCGAGGCGCGCATGCTGCTCCAGGTGCACGACGAGCTGCTGTTCGAGGTTCCGCCGGAGGAGACGGCTGCGGTCGAGGCCCTCGCGCGCGAGGTCATGGAGGCGGCGCTCCCCCTCGACGTCCCCGTCGTCGTGGACGTCAAGACCGGTCGCGACTGGTCCGAGGTGTGACCCCGCCGCGGAAGTTCCTGCTCGTCGGGCTCACCGGCGGCATCGCGACCGGCAAGAGCACGGTGGCCGACACGCTCCGGCGGCTGGGAGCGGAGGTCATCGACGCCGACCAGCTGGCGCGCGAGGTGGTGGCGCCGGGCGAGCCGGCGCTGGCCGAGATCGTGCGCGAGTTCGGCGACGTGCTGCAGCCGGACGGCACCCTCGACCGGAAGAAGCTCGGCGCGATCGTCTTCGGCGACACGCCGCGCCGCAAGCGGCTCGAGGCCATCACCCATCCCGCCATTCGCGAGCGGTTCCTGGCCCGGCTCCGGGAGCT
>DASUPA010000161.1:0-4694 GCA_036276335.1 Candidatus Methylomirabilota bacterium
CCGAAGTCGAAGAAGCTGCTGAAGCTCCGCGTATCGCTCGGAACCGAGGAGCGCACCGTGCTCGCGGGCATCGCCGAGCACTACGCGCCCGCCGACCTGGTCGGCAAGAAGGTCGTCGTCGTCGCCAATCTCCAGCCCGCGCGGCTGATGGGCATCGAGTCGCAGGGGATGGTCCTGGCCGGATCGACGGAGGGCGGGCTCGGCGTGCTCACCCTCGACAAGGACCTGCCCCCGGGCGCGAGGGTGAAGTGATGGCCGCCCTCACCGACGACTACGTCCGGACCATCATCGACGTCGCCGAGCGCGACGCCTCGATCGCGCGTGTCCTGCGCGAGATCTGCGCGCTCGAGGCCGACGTGCGCGGGAGCGCGCTCGACCTGGTGGGCGCCCACTTGCGCGCCCAGGCCGTGGCCGGCGACGTCCTCGAGTGCGTGCAGGCGCTGCGGCGCGAGGAGGTCGCGCGCGCGATCGCCGCGCGGCTCGGCCCGCCCTGAGCCCGGCCGGCGCCCTCGGCTTCGTCCGCGTCTGGGGCATCTCCATCGCCTCGGCCGTCGGCGGGCTCCTCACCCTCTTCGTCTTCCGCCGCGGGTTGCCGCACGTCTCGGTCATCGTCGGCTACCTGCTCCTGCTGTGGATCCTCGTGGCCGTGCTGGTGCAGGCGCGCGACGTGCTGGCGGCGTCCGAGCGCCGGACGCACCGCCTCGTGCTCACCGCGACCGAGTACACCGTGCAGACGCTCTACCACGGCGTCCTGCTCTTCCTGCTCCCGGCGTACTACGCCTCGACGACGTTCACCTCCGCCAACGTCGTCTTCTTCCTGCTGCTGGTCGCGCTGGCGCTGCTCGCCACCGTCGACCCCTGGTACCGGACGATCGTGCACCCGCGCCCGTGGGCGGGCTACGTCTTCTTCGTCGTCTCGCTGTTCGGCGCCCTGAATCTGGCCCTGCCGCTGGTCTCCATCCCGCCGGCGTGGGCGCTCGTGTCGGGCGCCTGGCTGGCCACGGTCGCGCTCACGCCCGCGGTGTGCCGCGCGCGGTCGTGGTCGTGGCCGCTCGGCTTCGCGGTCACGGCCCTCGTCGGCTTCGTGGTGGCCGGCGGCGTCGTCTACCTGCGCCTCGCGATCCCGCCCGCGCCGCTGTTCCTCGCCGACTCGCGGATCGCCTGGGACGCCGGCACCATCGACTCGCTGGAGCCGCCGTCGCCGATCCCGGCCGCCGCGCTCCAGGCGCAGGGTCTGGTGGCGCACACCGCGATCTACGCGCCGGCCGGCCTGCGCACGCCCGTGCAGCACGTCTGGCGGCAGAACGGCGTCATCATCAACGTCATCCGGCTCACCGTCGAGGGCGGCCGGCAGCAGGGATATCGCACCTTCTCGCGCAAGCACGCGTTCCCCGAGAACCCGGCGGGGCGGTGGACGGTGGATGTCATGACCCGCGGCCAGCTTATCGGCCGGCTGCGCTTCCGGGTGGTCTCGTGACCGCGCCGCCCGAGCTGTTCGACTCGCACGCCCACCTGCATTTCCCGGGCTTCGACGACGACCGCGACGCGATGCTGGCGCGCGCCCGCGCGGCGGGCGTCCGCCGGATGCTGACCATCGGGACGGACGCCGCCACCTCGCGCGACGCGCTGGCGCTGGCGGCGCGCGAGCCCGGCGTGTGGGCCACCGTCGGCGTCCACCCCCACGACGCCGGCGAGAGCGACGAGGCGGCCCTGGCCGACGTCGAGCGGCTGGCGACGGAGCCGCGCGTCGTCGCGATCGGCGAGATCGGCCTCGACTACTTCCGCAACCTCTCCCCGCCCGACGTGCAGGCGCGCGTGTTCCGGCGCTTCCTCGCCCTCGCGCGGCGGCTCGGCAAGCCCGTGGTCGTCCACTGCCGCGACGCCCACGCCGAGACGCTGGCGATCCTGGCCGACGAGCGCGTGGACGAGGTCGGCGGCATCATGCACTGCTTCTCCGGCGACGTCGCGATCGCCCGCCGCTGCCTCGACCTCGGCCTGCTGATCTCGCTGGCCGGTCCCGTGACCTATCCGAACGCGCGCGCGCTTCCCGACGTGGCGCGCTTCGTGCCGGGCGATCGGCTGGTGATCGAGACCGACTGCCCGTTCCTTCCGCCGCAGGGCTATCGTGGCAAGCGCAACGAGCCGGCGTATCTCGCCATCACGGCCGCGCGCGTCGCGGAGCTCCGCGGCGAGCCGCTGGACGCGCTCGCGCACCGGACCTCCGACAACGCGCGGCGCCTGCTGCGCGTGGACTGAGCGCGTGGGCCTGCGCGACGTCCGGTACTTCCTGCGCGGCCGCCTCAATCGCGGCATGAGCCGGCTCCTCACTCGCCGCGCGGGGCCGCCGCCCGTCTTCACGCCGGCGCCGCTCGAGGCGGTGCTGGCCGGGCCGCGCACGCCGCTGGCGCTCACGCGGCTGCTGGAGTCGCGCGACAACGCCGCGCGCGAGGCCGCCCTGGCGCGCTACCTGGCCGCGCGCGGCGTGCCGTTCGCGCGGCACCGCTTCGCGACGTTCGAGGGCCAGGGCGAGAACTTCGCCGTCGACCTCGGCGCGGGCGATCGCGTGCTCGTCCTCGCCGCCCATCACGACGCGGTGCCGGGGAGTCCCGGCGCCAACGACAACGCGGCGTCGGTCGCCATCCTCCTCACGCTGCTCGAGCGGCTGGCGGCCTCGCCGCTGGCCGGCGTGCGCGTCCGGCTCCTGTTCCCGGCCTGCGAGGAGCTCGGCTACCTGGGCGCCCGCGCCTACGTCCGCGAGACCCCGCTGGCCGGCGTCGTCGGCGTGCTGAGCCTCGAGCTCTGCGGCATCGGCGACACGCTGGCCGTCTGGGACGCGGGTGACGACACGCCGTTCCTCCGCACGCTGCGCGGGGCGTTCGAGTCGCTCGGCCGGCGCGCAGACGAGAGCTATCACGTCGTGGGCCGGATCCCGGTGTTCGGCAGCGACCATCGCGCCTTCACGGCCGCCGGCGTGCCGGGCTACGGGCTCACGGTCGTCCCCGTCGCGGAGGCCGAGGCGCTCCGGCAGTTCGTCTTCAGTCCGGTCAGGAGCGCGATCTCGGCCGTCGCGCGGCGCCCCGTTCCGTTCGACACCTACCACACGCGGCGCGACACGCTCGCGACCCTCGACGGCGCCGCGCTGGAGATGGTGGTCGGGGCGCTGGAGGCGGTGGTCGCCGCCGCGGCCTGACGCGCGCGGCGCTCGCCGCCCCCCGGTCTAGCTGGCCAGGAAGGCGCGGGTGTGCTCGAGGAACTGCGCGAAGGCCGGCTCGGTCTCGAGGAAGAGGTGGTTCCGCCCCTGCAGCGTGACGAAGCGGGCGCCGGGGATGCCGGCGGCCATGCGGCGCCCCGCCTCGAAGGGCACGCGGGCGTCGTCGCGGGCGTGCATCACAAGGGTCGGTACGGTGACGTGCGGGAGCAGCGCGGTCACGTCCAGCTCGTCGGTCGACTCGATGATCCGCGCGGCTGTCTCCGGCGAGACGGTGATGCGCTGCAGCTCGTTGAACCAGTCGGCCTGCTCCTTCGTCGCGCCCGGCATGAACTGCGAGGTGAAGAGCTGGCGGAAGGCGGGGTTCTCCTTGCCCCAGCCGAGCCGCAGCAGCGTCAGCATGGCGGCGTTTTCCTCCCGCTCGGCCGCCGTCCGCGCGCGCCGACCGCGGCCGAGCGCGTACCCGCCGTACAGGATCAGGTGGGACACGCGCTCCGGATGCCGCACGGCGTAGACGATGGCGAGCGCGCAGCCCTGCGAGATGCCGAACAGCGCGAATCGAGGGAGGTTGACGGCCTCGATCACCGTCTCGAGGTCCTGGACGAAGGCCTCGAAGGAGACGTCCTCGACGGCCCGATCCGACAGGCCGTTGCCGCGGGTGTCGTACCGGACCAGCGTGCGGACCCGGGCGAGCTCCCGGTAGAGGTGCCGCCAGATCGGGCTCGCCAGGTCGTACTCGAGATGCGTCATCCAGTTGCCGGTCTTCACGAGCGGCGGCCCCTGGCCCACCATGGAGTAGGCGAGCTGGACCCCGTCGGGCGCGGTGCAGAACCGGATCTCCTGGGTCAGGTCGACGCCGCCGGCGGGCGCCGCGTCAACGCGCCCGCGGCGGTCGGGCGGGGCCACCGCGAACACGTCCACCGGCTGCGCGATGTTCTTCAGGGTGCGCGGCCCCAGCGCCTGGAATTCCGCCTTGATCACGCGGCTCACCTGGTCGAACACCTGCCGGGAGATGCAGATGCCGCCGGGCTCGGCGATCCCCTCCAGGCGCGCCGCGACGTTGATGCCGTCGCCGTAGATGCGCGCGTCGTCGTGGATGATGTCGCCGAGGTTGATGCCGATCCGGAACAGCATCCGGCGGGAGGCGGGCACGTCCGCGTTCCGCGCCGCCATGACGGTCTGCATCTCGATCGCGCACTCGGCGGCCCCGATCACGCTCGGAAACTCCGCCAGGACGCCGTCGCCGGCGGTGTCGATGATGCGGCCGCCGTGGCGGCCGACGAGCGGCAGGACGGCGGCCTGGTGGGCCTTGAGGTCGCGGACGGTCGCGGCCTCGTCCTCGCTCATGAGCCGGCTGTAGTCCGCGATGTCCGCGGCGAGGATGGCGGCCAGCCGGCGCTTGAACAGGGCCTCGTCCGTCATGCCTCCGCCCTCCGGGCGGTCAGGACTCGAGGAGACGGCGGCTGCGGTCGACGTCCCCGCGCGG